>JBKOZW010000154.1:0-4308 GCA_046726095.1 Actinomycetota bacterium | reverse complement strand
CTCGAACCAGACGTTCGTGGGATGGTGGCTCACGCCCCATCGATCCGCTAGCGACTCGACGATGCGCAGCCCCGAGTGCTCGCGAGACGTCTTCGGCTGAACACCGCTGCCAGGACCGGGGTCCCGCACCTCGATGCGGATTCTGCTGTCGACGTTCCGAACGACGATATCCACGTCTCCGTCGGCTGCATGACCGCTGTGACGCACGCTGTTCGCGACCAGCTCGGAGAGCATCAGCAACACGATCTCCCGGCAGTCGGGTTCGAGCCGAACGACGCTGCTGACCCAGTCCCGGGCTCGGCGAGGAGCCTGCAGCGTCAGGGGAAACCGGTTCCGGCGGATGATCTCTTCCATCGCTCCCCACTCCGGGATCGGCCGGGATGGGCTCTCGACCACTCCGCTCTCTCAGTTCCCGGATGAGGTGCAGGGGAAACCGGCCAGCTCGGTTCGGCTCGACCTCGTCCTACGGTTCCTTCCGCGTGTCCTGTTGTGTCGGAGAGCGACCTTCGTCGGACGAAGAAGCCGCCGGGACGATCTCAGCCGCGGGAGGACTCTTCGACGATCCGGATCTGCGGCATCTGTTCGACCCCGACGAGCTCCATCACGCGAAGCACGGCGGCCGATGGGTACTTCACGACGACCGGCTTATCGTGGGTCGTTTCCGCTGCGGACGCCAGGATCGCCTGCAAGCCTGAGCTGTCCATGAACGTGACGTCGGCCATGTCGATCGTGATCGTCTTCCCGCCCGCCATGGCGGCGAGGAGTTCTTCGAGCAGAGCGGGAGCCGTAGCCATGTCGATCTCGCCGATCAGGCGGACTCCGTAAGGGTCGTCGGTTCGAAGGATCTGGAGTTGCTCCATCCGCCGCCAACCTCCCCCCTGGTATGACGTCCCGACATCGCCGACACTACGCGTGACCCGAACGAGCAGTCAACGACGGGGCGCCGGGATCCGGACGCTCAGGTCGTCTGCGACAGAGGCGGTTCGCAGATCCATCCCAAGAAGCCGGTCGTGCGCCGAGCTGTGACGTTCTTGCGTAGGTAGCGCTCGGCCAAGCGCAGCGCCTGACGACGGGGGATCCCCAGGGTCTGCGAGGCCAGCTCGGCGAGGTCCCCGTGGTCGACAGGCCGGCGGACGGTCGGGTTGGCTGGTCCTGTTCCATCGGGGATCCGTTTCCCCTCCTGGGTCGGTCGATCGGCTCGACCGTCATTCCCGGCTCAGGAGCGACCGAACCGTCGATCGCCGGATCGGCTACGCAGCCTCCGGCCATGCGCCGGAGGGGTGTTGACGAAGTAGGTCCAGCACTGCTCGTTCGATGTCCGCCTGGGGCTCATCCGGCGTCGTTCCGTCGAGATCGATCACGTCGTGCTCGAGGTATCGGGCGATGACCCTCGGATCGATGTAGGAGCGGCGCGCGACCGCGGGCGTGTTCCCCAGGTGGTCGGCCACCTCCTGTGCGGCGTCGCGGATCGCGCGCTTGGCGGCGCGGGTCGATCCTGCGACGCCGCCCCGGGCCAGGACGCAGGCGGCCAAGACGGTGGCGTGCCACGTGCGGAAGTCTTTGGCCGAGAAGTCCTCACCGGACGCCACCTTCAGGTAGGCATTGATGTCCGCCGCTCGGATCGTCCGCCACTCGCCGCCGTCGTCCCACACCAAGAGATCGTCGGACGGCGCGGCTCTCCGGCGCCGAAGCGCTCGGAGGATGCGTACGACCTGGGGATCGGCGACCTCGAGGACGTGACGCTTCCCCCCTTTACCCACGTAATCGAAGGCGACCGTGGATCGCCGGACGACGACGTGTTCGCGTCGCAACGTCGCGAGGCCGAAGGATCCGTTGCTCACGTAGTCTTCCGTCCCGACGCGGAAGAGGCCCCGGTCGAGCAGGCGCACCGAGCATGCGAGGATCCGTTCGCGCGGGTACCCGCGACGGCCGATATCGTGCGCGACGTGATCCCGCAGGATCGGCAACGCCTCCGCGAACCCTTCGATCCGTTGGAACTTGGCCTGGTCGCGCTGCCCTCGCCAGTCAGGGTGATAGAGGTATTGCCGCCGTCCTGCTGCATCCGTCCCGGTCGCCTGGAGATGACCGCGCTCGTCGGCGCAGATCCAGACGTCCTCCCACGCGGGCGGGATCGCCAGCGACCGGATGCGCTCGAGCCTCCCGTCGCGGATCGTCGCTCCGTCCCGATCCAGGTACTCGAACCCCCTGCCGCGACGGCGGCGGGTGTAGCCGAGCGTGCTCTGTCGGACCCGTCGAAGCGCCGTCATGTATCACCCTGGCCTCGTTGGCGGTCCTCTCGTCAGGCCGTGGCGGGGGCCGTCGTCTGATCCGGTTCCGCCTCCTCAGGCTGCTCGGCCTCCTGACGAGGCTCGTCGTCGGGGATCACTTCGAGTTCGCGAACCACGCGGCCGATGTTCATCGATGCCTCCCTCGTCGTCGCGAGGGAGACCTACCCGCTCGGCGGCGTGGCTACGCCTGCTCGAGGCCGGGGGGGTCGGGCGCAGGCACCCGGATCCGGACGACCCGATCCTGGGCGAGATGCCCTGCATCGAAGAGACCCTCGAGCAGCGCCCGTCGGCTGATGGGGGGCTCGTCGCTGAGCGCGCCGACGCCGCTCGCGTCGAGGCAGACCTCCGATCCGTCGGGGATCAGCGCGAGGCGGATCGGGCCCGGAACGCCGGTTTCGACCGCGTTCGCCACGAGCTCGCTCGCCGCGAGTCGCAGTTCTTCCACGGTTCCATCGGGGAGCCCGAGTGCGTGCGCCGCGGTGACGATGAATCGCCTGGCCGTGACCGCGTAGGCGGCGTCGGCCGGGATCTCGAGGCTCATCTCGTCCGGCATCGACCTCAGGTCAACGCCTCGTCCGCGGACGCGAACGTCGGGATCGCGCGGTCGAGTCCGGTGAGGGAGAGAAGCTTGCTCGGAGGAGAACCCGGAAGGGTCACGAGCGCGAGATCGCCTCCCGCTTCCCGGAGTCGCTTCAGGCATCCGACGATCGCACCGAGTCCGCTCGAATCCATGAAGGGCACGCCGCTGAGATCGATGATCAATCGGGCATGGCCGTCGTCTCCCAACGCGAGCACGGCGTCGCGGAGCTCGGTCGCCGTGTAGAGGTCCAGCTCGCCGTCGACCGAGACGACCGCTCGATCCCCCTCGATGCGCGATCCGATCGAGAGGCCCTCGGCTCCATCCTGGTCACGATCGGGGTCGTTCGTGGACACGGTTCCCTCCTCGCTCAGGTGGGCGCTCAGACGGATCGTCGCTCGGTCGCGACAGGTGACGTCGCAGCATGACCTCCGTCCCCTCGTCGCCCGTTCGGATGTCGACGTCGTCCATCAACGCGCGCATGATGGCGATGCCGCGGCCGCGGTCGCCATCGACCGGGTCGTAACGCCAGATGCCCGAGTCCCTCACCACGATCACGACGTCGTCGTCGTGGCGGCGCAGGTCGATGCGGATCGGCTCGTCGCGCCGGCGGTGGTACGCGTGCTCGATTGCGTTCGCGCACGCCTCGTCGCACGCGAGGATCAGATCGTCGCACGTTCCGGACGAGAGCTCCTGGAGGTCGAGCCACGCCCCGATCGTGCCACGGAGGCCGGCGAGCGCGCGCGGCTCCGCGGGGATCGAGATCGAGATCGAGCGTGCCGGTGCGACGCTGCGGAGGCAGAGCAACGCGACGTCGTCGTCCTGCGGGACGTCGCCGGTCAGCTCGACGATCAGCCGGTCCGCGAGCGATTCGGGGTCTTCGGACGGCACGTTCGCGAGCAGGGTCCTCAGCCTTTCCATACCGACGTCGAGCGCCTCGCCCCGCCGCTCGATCAGCCCGTCCGAGTACAAGACCAGGACGGAGCCCGGATGGAACGCGTGCACGCCCTCCTGGATGCCCGGTGCATCCGGGAGGGCGGCGAGCGGCGTGGTCCTCCCGTCCATCAGCTCCACCACGTGACGTCGCGTCACGACGACGGGCGGGGGGTGTCCAGCGCACGCGTACCGCACGACGCTCTTCGCGAGGTCGAGCTCCGCGTACACGACGGTCGCCACGGTGGCGGGCCCGGTCGTCCGAGCGAAGCGATCGAGGCCGCTGATCACTCCTCCCGGGCCCTCGCCCGTGAGTGCGAGCGAGCGCAGCGCGCTCCGGAGCTGTCCCATCGCGCTCGCGGCCTCGAGTCCGTGTCCGACCACATCGCCGATCGCGACCCCGATCCGATCCTCGTCGACGTGGATCACGTCGAACCAATCCCCGCCGACGTCGAGCTCCTCGGTGCCCGGCCGGTACCGGGTCGCGATCGCCACCCGTGGCTCCTCCGG
>JBKOZW010000153.1:0-8317 GCA_046726095.1 Actinomycetota bacterium | reverse complement strand
GACCGTTCGATCCGGCGAATCCGGTGAGGTACCGGGTGTTGACGAGCGACGTGACGAGCAGGGCGTCCACGCCCAGCCCGTCGAGACGCGCGGCGACCGCGCGCCTCCTCAGTCGGTGATCCACGGCATCGCCTCCAGAGCAAGATGATAGCCACCCGCTCCGAGCCCCCCGATCGTGGCGCGGCACACCGCCGAGATCACCGAGATCTGGCGGAACGACTCGCGAGCGTAGATGTTGGACATGTGGACCTCGATCACCGGTGGCACGCACGCGACCACCGCGTCTCGGAGCGCATACGAGGAATGCGCCAGCGCTCCGGGGTTGAGGACCACAGCGTCGGCTCCTTCGTCGGCCGCGCCGAGGAGCCACCCGATCAGATCGCCTTCGTGGTCGGACTGCTTCCAGCCGACGGTATGCCCCAGCTCACGGGCTCGCCGCTCGACGCCTTCCATGATCTCCGCGAGCGTCTGCGACCCATAGGTCTCGGGCTCGCGGGTTCCGAGCGCCCCCAGGTTGGGTCCGAACAGGTAGAGCAGGTTCATGCGGCAGCCCCCATCTCGTGCAGGATGCGGCGGACCTCGGCCTCGGGGACGTCGTCGACCACCTCGGGACGGCCCACGTCCTGCAGCAGGACGAAGCGGACCCCTTCATGGAACTTCTTGTCCCGGCCGAACGCACGCACGACCTCGTCCGCCGGCGGCAACGGGCCATCGGTCTCGAGACCGAGCGAGGACAGCAGTCGCGCGGTCCTGGCCGGCAGCCCGGTCGCCCCCAAGGTCGACGCACTGAGCCGCGCGGCGAACACCATCCCGATCGCGATCGCCTCGCCGTGCGAACGGCCTGCGAATGCGTCGAGCCGCTCGAGCGCGTGCCCGAGTGTGTGCCCGTAATTCAGGATCAGTCGTCGTCCCGTGTCCCGCTCGTCCTGTCCGACGCTCTCCGCCTTGGCGATGACGCACCGGGTGACGAGGCGCTCGAGCGTCAGCGGGTCGCGAGCCAGCACCGGCGCGGGATCGCGCTCGAGCTGGTCGAGGAGCTCCTCGTCGAGCGTGAGTGCGTACTTCGCGACCTCGGCGAGGCCGCTCCGGTACTCGCGATCCGGGAGCGAGCCGAGCGCTCCGATCTCGCAGATCACTGCGACCGGCTGATGGAAAGCCCCCACCAGGTTCTTCCCCTCGGGCAGGTTCACGGCGGTTTTCCCCCCGATCGCGGCGTCGACCTGCGCGGTCAACGTCGTCGGGATCTGGACGAACGGGGTCCCGCGCATGTACGTCGAGGACACGAACCCGGTCAGGTCGCCCGTCGACCCACCGCCGAGCGCGACGATCGGATCGGCGCGATGGGCTTCCTGCGTGGCGAGCTGATGGAGGAGCGTTCGGAAGACGTCCAGCGTCTTCGCGTCTTCTCCCTCCGGAACGGTCAACAGGATCGCGTGCAGCCCCCGGCGGTCCAACGCCTCGCACACGGGGCCGAACCACGCGTCGGCGACGGTCCGGTCGGCCACGACGAACGCTCGCGTCGCGCCCGCCAGGTCCGGCAGGAACTCGTCACTGCGGCGGAGCACACCGGACCCGATCACCACGTCGTAGGACCGTCCGGGCACGCGGACGGTCACGCGCTCCAACGCAGCTCCTCCACGATCGCGTCCGTCACCTCTCCGGGATCCCCGCTGCCGTCCACGACGTGCGCCGCGAACTCCCGGTAGAGGGCTTCTCGTTCCGCGAGCAGGCGTTCGAGATCGCCCTCCGCCCGGATCAGCGGCCGGTCCGCCGCCGGCTTGACCCGTTGCTGCAAGACCCCGAAAGGAACGTCGAGATAGACGCACGTCCCCGTGTTCCGGAGCGTGATCCGGTTGGCGGGTTCGAGCACGACCCCCCCACCGCACGCGACGACCGAGGGATCATGACGTGACGCGTCGACGAGCGCCCGCGCCTCGAGGGCTCGGAAGCCGGCCTCCCCCTGCGAGGCGAAGATCTGCGTGACCGTCGCACCCGAGCGCCGTTCGACGTCCTCGTCCAGGTCGACGAATGGAACCCCGAGCCGGCCCGCGACCTCGCGACCGACGGTCGACTTGCCGGAACCGGGCATCCCGACCAGGTACACGATCACGGCAGACCCTCCAGGTACCGGTCGAGGTTCCCGCGCGTCTCGGATGCCGAGTCGCCTCCGAACTTCTCCAGCACCGCATCCGCCAGCACGAACGCGACGACCGCCTCCCCCACGACCCCGCCCGCCGGCACCGCGCACACGTCGGTCCTCTGCTTGATCGCGACCGCGGGAGCGCCCGTGTCCAGGTCGACTGTCCGCAGCGACTGCGGCACGGTCGAGAACGGCTTCATCGCGGCGCGCACCCGGATCGGCTGCCCGGTCGACATGCCGCCCTCGATGCCGCCGGCTCGCGCGGATGCCCGGGCGAGCCGCCCGCCGCGCACGACGATCTCGTCGTGGGCCTTCGACCCGGGCCGCCCGGCGGTCGCGAACCCGTCGCCCACCTCGACCCCCTTCACCGACTGGATCGACATCAGCGCGGCGGCGAGCCGGGCGTCGAGCTTGCGATCGCTCTGGACGTAGGAGCCGAGGCCCGGCGGGGCGCCGTACGCGAGCACCTCGAAGACGCCTCCCACCGTGTCCCTCCCTTTCCGCAGGCGATCGATCTCGGCGATCATCGCCTTCGAGGCATCCGGATCCGCGCAGCGGACCGGCGAGGCGTCGACCGCTTCATGCTCATCGGGTTCGGGCAGGGTGCGGCGCCGGCTCCGGACCGTGCCCACCTGCACGACGTGCGAGAGGACGCTGATCCCCAGGCCTTCCAGGAACGCCTTGCAGAACGCGCCGGCCGCGACGCGCGCTGCAGTCTCTCGCGCGCTCGCCCGCTCGAGCACGTTGCGGACGTCGCCGAACCCGTACTTCAGGACCCCAACGAGGTCGGCGTGGCCCGGACGGGGCCGGGTGAGGCGGGAGGCCGGATCGGGCTCCCCGTCGACCGACATCAGGTCGCGGTACTTGTCCTCCCATTCGACGTTCGGGATCGTGACCGCGATCGGTGAGCCCAGCGTCGCACCGTGCCGCACCCCGGAGACGATCTCGAAGGCGTCGGCCTCGAACCGTTGCCGGCCCCCCCGGCCGTAGCCATGGCGTCGGCGCGCCAGCTCGTCCGCGACACCCTTGGGGCTCACCGCGACGCCGGCCGGGAGACCATCGAGGATCGTGACCAGGCCCTTCCCGTGGGATTCCCCCGCGGTCAGCAGTCGCAGCATGCGCCGATGATAGTGAACGCGTCGGCAGCGACCGCCGTGAACCGCCGCGATGGGTGCGGGGGCGGCCGCATGGGCCGCCCCCGCCAACCGGCGACCGCTCCCCCCGTGGGCGGGTCGCCGGGCCTGCCCCCTCGTCTACTTCGACGGGGTGATGCACAGCGTGAACGACTCGTCGCCGAAGACGAACGTCCCGCAGTTCCCTGAGACCGATCGGAGCTCGAACCGGTTGCTCGGACCGAAGCGCTCGCCGACCGCCACGGTGTACACGACGCCGTCGATCTCGACCTGCGCGTGGCCCTCACCGTTCCGCATGAACACATCCAACAGGACCACGCTGTGGCCGCCCAGGTTGGAGCTCGAGCCACCTCCAGGCTGTGACGGCGGCGAGGTGGTCGGTCCGCCGGGCGAGCTCGGTGAACCCCCCGGGCTCGAGGCAGTCGCGGTGGAGGTTCCCCCCACGAGGAACTCTGGCGGTGTCGAGAAGGGGTCACGTCCAGCGAACTGTGCCACGGGCGTCTGGGTCGCCGTGGGGGTCGCCGTCGGGGTCGGGGTCGCCGAGGGGCGCCGGATCGTGCCCGTCGTCGAGGGCTCCTCGCCGCCGCCGCCGAACAGCAGCCTCGATCCGAGGAACAGCACCAGCAGGGCGCCCACGGCGATCCCGCCGTACTTGAGCGTCCGCTTGTCCCGGTCGGTGAGCGGCATCGTTAGGCCGACCCTTCCGTCGGCCCCGGCTCCGAGCCGGGACCCGCGCTCGTGTCGCTCGTGTACGTCCGCACCGTCGCCGTCAGAGTGAGGAGCGGCACGCCGCTGTCGGCGCTCCCGGCCCCCGGCGTGAGGCTCACCGTCGTCACGATCGCGGCGCGAGGCAACGTCTCGATCTGATACATGAACTGCGTGATGTCGAAGTAGGTCCCCGTCGCGCTGACGCTCACGTCGATCGAAGAGAGGTTCGTCTCCGCATCGAGGGTCGGCGTCCCGGGCGAGAGCGACACGAGATCGATCCCGGCGTCGATCGCGGCGTTCTGAAGGAGCAGGATCAGCCCCGGCTCGTCGGCGACCGGCGGGATCCGCCTGTTCACCTCCGCGATCGTCTTCCGCGCCTGCGGCGCCGCGTTCTTCGCGTCCTCGAGCGCCTGCGCGCGTGAGGCCAGCGTCTGGCCCTGCCGGCGAACCTCGTCCAACTGATCCTGGGCCTCCGAGACCTGATGGCTCTTGGGCAGGAAGAGCAGGAGGATCATGAGGATCGCGACCGCCAGGACGGCGAGGCCGGCGAACAAGGGCGCCCTGCGGTTATCCATCCGACGTCACCTGCCCCTGGCCGCGGGGCGTCACCACGTCCTCGGTGAGATCGACGCTGGTCGTGAACGTGAACGCGTTCGGGATCGAGCTGTCGGCCGTGATCGAGGGCATCCACGGATTCACCCAGCCGTGAACCATCTCGAGCCGGGTCAGCCACACGCTCAGGGAATCGAAGCCGATCGCCTCTCCGCCCATCGAGATCGTGCCGATCAGCGGGGTGGTCGTCTCCGCGCCACCGGTCTCCGCCACCGGCGGTCCCGAGATCGTGGACGAGAAGGTGGTCAGGAACGCGTCGCTCGGGATCACCCGGGAAAGGTCCATCAGCATGCCCGAGAACGAGACCTCACCCGAGTAGGCGGCCGCGAGCTGACCTTCAGCTTCCTGGGCCTGGACCTGGAGATCCTCGTACTTCTGGAGCTTGTCGATCTGTGCCTGGAGCACCGCGTTGTTCTGCTGCGCGTCGGTGATGTCATCGTTGACCGATCCGAGCTTCCCGACCTGCAGGAGGAACAGGAAGAAGATCACCGCCAGCACGACCGCGCCCGCGGCGATCACGGTCCAGGTCAGCCGCCGGTAGCGCTGTCCCTCGAGGACGTCGTGCGGGAGCAGGTTGACCTGACTCATCGACCTCCCCCAGGGATCGCGAGGCCGACCGAGACCGCGAAGAACGGCTCCGCGCCCGTGAGGCTCTCCTCCGGCTCCTTCAGTTCCGACGGCACGTGCTGGAAGACCCGGCCGGGGTCGACCGGAACCGGGATCCGCTGGCGCATCAGCTCGAGCAACCCCTCGAGCTTCGAGCCGCCACCGGTGACGAGGACCCGCGCGATCCGGGCCTCACGTGCCTGAGCCGTGTAGAACTCGAGGGAGGAGCGGATCTCATCGACGAAGGCGGCCGCCCGCTGGAGCGCGACCTGGCGGACCTGCGTGGGCTTCGGTACGGCGGCACCTTCCGCCGGTGGTTCGCCTTCGGCGCCGGGCTCCGGTGGCGCCGGGCCCGTCGACGTCGACTCGGCCTCCTCCCCACGCTTCAGACGCTCGGCGACCGTGTCGTCGACGCCCACGGCACGCGCGATCGCGGTCGTGACATCGCGTCCGCCGCTCGGCAGGATCCGGACGAAGCGCGTCGCCCCGCGGTCGTGCACGACGATATTCGTCACGTGGGCGCCGATGTCGATGATCGCCTCTTCGCCGGTGGCGTCGAGATCCATCGAGATGTCCGGCGTACCCACCGCGCGGACCAGCGCGAACGGGATCAGGTCGAGCCCCATCGGCTCGAGACCCGCGCCCCGCACCGCCTGGACGACCTGATCGACCATCGCCCGCTGCGCCGCGACGAGCAGCATCCGGAGCATCTTGCGGTCGTCCTGGTCGAACTCCCCGATCGGGTCGTAGTCGAGGACGGCCTCGTCCACCGGCATCGGGATGAACTCCTGGACCTGGAGGCCCAGCGACGCCTTCAGCTCCTTCTCGGGCAGGAACGGCAGGGCGATCTCACGGACGACGACGCGCTGGTTGCCCACGCCGAGCCACGCCTGGCCGCCGCCGAACCCGCCGTCCTTCCACAGCTCGCGGAGCGCGTCCGACACCGCACCCGGGTCGCGGACCTCACCGTTCTCCACGGCGCCTCCCGGCAGCGGGCGCTGCGCCGCGCGGATGACCGACGGCTGGGTCCCCGCCGAGAGTTCCGCTGCGCGGACCGCTGTGGACCCGATGTCGAGACCGATCCTCCCCTTCGCCATCAGGGCCCCTCCACCTGGACGGATCGTGAGGAGAGGTAGCGCTCGACGTCGCCCTCGCGGATCCGGTAGTTGTGCCCGACGCGGACGGCGGCGAGCTCGCCGCTCTTGATCAGCCGGTACACGGTCATGTTCGAGACCCGCATCGCGGTCGCGACCTCGCCGACCGTGAGCAGGGAGCCGCCGCCCGTGACGAACGCCCCGGAGCCCTCGACCGTCATCCGTCCTTCTTTCGTCCGGCTTTCGTCCGGGCCGTGGTTCGGACCCGTCTCGTGCACCGCGGAGGCAACACGTGGCACCTGGGTCACAGGTGCCACATCTGCCACATAGGGTTCATCGAAGCTCACGTAGCCTCGAAAGCAGGCTCACGAAACACCAGGAGTCAGGGCGAGTCAAACATCACCGCAGGGGATTTCCGCAGGTCGAACGCCTGTTCGGCTTGTCTCGGGGATCAGACGTTGACGAAGGTGCGGAGGTACCAATCGGCGATCGGGCCGCCCCAGAAGGCGCTCACGACCGCCCCGGCCGCGAGGTAGGGACCGAACGGGATCGCGGATCTCCGTCCGCGGCCGAGGAGCAAGGCCACGATCGCCCCGACGCCCCCGAGGACGATCGCTGCCCCCGCGGCAACGCCCACGTAGCGAAGGCCGAGTGACCCGAGCACGAGTCCGATCAGGGCGGCGAGCTTGACGTCGCCCATCCCCATCCCTCGCGAAACGATCGCGACCACGAACAGCACTCCCCCGTACAGCGCGAACCCCAGCACCATCCTCGTGAGGTCCACCGGCGCGCCGAAGAGCCTCGCGACCGTGAGGTAGACGGGGAACGCGACGAGCGCCGGATACATCAGCCGGTTCGGGATGATCCGGTGCTCGATGTCGATCGCCGCGATCGCCGGCATCAGGACCAACAGGAACGCCACGGCGGTCGCGACCCAGAGGCTCTCGTGGACGAGGAACGCGCCCGAGAAGAGCAGCGCGGTCGAGAGCTCGAGCAGCGGATAGCGCGCGGAGATGGGCGCGCCGCAGTTCCGGCAGCGACCGCGCAGCAGGACCCAGGCGAGCACAGGGATGTTGTCCTTGTTGGCGATCTCCGCTCCGCAACCGGGACACCGCGAGCGAGGAGTCACGACCGACACCCCGGCCGGCACGCGTTCGGTGACGACCGTCATGAAGCTGCCCAGGGCGAGGCCGAACGGGAACGCGACGATCGCGGGGAGCCAGGCCACGTGCGAACCCTACCCTCGGCCGGGGCGCGGCTAGACGTTGAGCTCCTGCCAGAGCGTGCGCTCGTACTGCGTTCCACCGCCGACGATGCGCTCGATCCGGGAGTTGTAGATGATCGGGTAGTTGTTCGCCAGGTCCATGCTTCCCGCGTACAGCCCGCCCTCACCGGGGGGTTGGCTGTTCGGGTGCTCCTTGAACGCCATCTTGCCCGTCGAGTAGAGCAGACCCACGACGCCGTCGTTGGGATCGGCCACATCGGCGCCATCGAAGCGCACCGAGTTCTGCCCGTAGATGCTGCAGTCACCGCCGTTGCTCGTGCAGCTCGTTCCCGAGGCCGGCTGATACGTCGAGACGACGACCATGTCCGCCGACGCCGACGTGGTCGAGATCGTGTCCGTGTTGGCGAAGTCGACCGGGGCGTTCGTGATCAAGGTGAAGTCGCCGCTCAACGTGGATCCATCGATGCAGATCTGCGTGGTCGATGCTGTCGTGCATCCGCCTGGGTTCGACATCGGCAAGGGACTGCTCTGCCAGACGGCGAACGTCCCCGTGAGCGATGAGTTGTGGATCGCGAGGTACGCGTTGAAATCCGCGACGGCCGTCGCGGATAGGTTGGAACCGCACGTCCCCCCGGAGGGGTAGCACTGGAGGTGAAGAGGGTCCGTTGACGCCGACGGGTAGTTGTTGGGATCGAAGACGAACGTCGGGAAGGAGACCGGGGCGGGAGCGGTGGTCGTCGTGCCCGGGGTGCTGGAGGTCTGACCCGTGATCCCGGCGATCTGCCCGCACGCCTTCGCC
>JBKOZW010000152.1:0-5589 GCA_046726095.1 Actinomycetota bacterium | reverse complement strand
GGTGTCTCGTGTTGGGGGGGGCGGCGGCCGCGACCGGGGCCCCCGTCCGCTGGTCGCTCGGGTCCGTCGCGATCGCGTCGGCGAGCGTCCGCTGCCGTCGGAACGCGGGCGCGTAGGCCGCGATCGCGGTGACGGTGAGGGCGATGTAGATCGCGACACCGACGACCAACCATCCGGTGTGGAAGAAGGACCATCCCTCCAAGGCGATCAGGAACACGCCGGTGACCGCCTGCGCGATGTACGCCGGCGTCGGCAGATGTCCATCGAGCCACGAGATGGAGTTCAGCGTGAACGCCCGCGTCGACGCGTTCGCCTTCTCGGCGAGCGAGACCCAGAGGGCGTAGGTCAGCGTCGGTCCGAGGGCGGCGATCGCGCCCATGACGTGCAGGAACAGGAAGAACTTGATCCAGAAGTCCTTGTCCATCCCGACACCCTAGCGAGCGTGGTTCGCGTTCCCCCCCGAGCCCTGCGATACTGCCGGGACCGCATGCGATTCCATCGATTGCTGCTGGTCGTCAATCCGGTCGCACGGACCGTCTCCACGCCGACGTTGGCCGTGATCGAGAAGGCCCTGTCCGCGGACTTCGTGCTGGAGGTTGCCGAGACCAAGGGGCGCGGGCACGCGAACGAGCTGGCGGCCCAGGCCGTTGCCGACGGGATCGATCTCGTCGTCGTGTTCAGCGGTGACGGGACGATCAACGAAGTCGTGAACGCGCTCGCGGGCACGGAGACCGCGCTCGGCGTCCTCCCGGGAGGCGCGACGAACGTGTTGGTGCGCGCGCTCGATCTCCCGACGGATCCCGTGGAGTGCACCGGTGTTCTGATCTCGAAGGCGCTCGACGATGAAGCGATCAAGCTCAACCTGGGACGAGCCGACGGACGCTACTTCGCGGTGAACTGCGGCGCCGGCATCGATGCGTCGGCGATGCGCCGACTCGAGAAGAAGTTCCCGTCGACCAAGGAGAAGTACGAACGCGTGGCGTTCCGAGCGGTCGCGTGGGAGCTGATGGTCGGGTACGCCGGCAAGAACCCGGACCTCGAGGTGTCGATCGACGGAGCGGATCCGATGCCTTCGCTCTCCGTGATGGTCGGACGGACCGACCCCTACACCTTCTACAAGGATCGGGGTGTGCGGATGACGCCGGATGCGTCGCTCGAATCGGGCCTCGACGTGTTGTCGGTCCGCAAGCTCAACCGGCGCAACGTCCCGCGGATCGCCTGGCAGGTGTTCGGATCGGCCCGGCACGTCCGGGGCCGCGACATCGACTACGTGCACGATGCGTCGCAGGTCGTCGTGCGGTCCTCGGATCCGTTCCCGGTGCAGGTCGACGGTGATCCGATGGGGGATCACCGTCGGCTCCAGGTCGACCTGGCTCGCGAGGCGCTCTGGGTCGTCGCGTAACCCTTACCGAGCGCGAACGCACGCGAACGCATCCCCTGCGCAGATCCATGTGCGAAACCGTTCGGCCGAGGTCGGCCACAAGCCCGGTTCCGTATCCTTCACGCACACCGACCCCGAAGGAAGGCTCTCCCATGACCGACGATCGCTCGCCGATCGCCCCTCACGGCGGATCCCTCGTCGACCTGTTGGTTACGGGCGCGGACGGCGAGGCCCTCACCGACGAAGCCGGGAGCCTTCCTCGGCTTACGATCGGCGAGCGCGAGCTCTCCGACCTGGAGATGCTCGCCACCGGTGCTCTCAGCCCGCTCACCGGCTTCCAGTCCGAGGACGACTACCACTCGGTCCTGGAAACGATGCACCTGGCCGACGGTCTCCCATGGGCGATCCCGGTCGTGCTCGGCGTCGCCGACGATGACCTCCACCGCATCGGCGGCGCTGCGTCGATCGCGCTCCGTGCGAGCGACGACGCCCCGCCGATCGCGATCGTGCGCGTCACCCAGCAGTTCAAGCGCGACAAGCACAAGGAGGCCCTCGCGGTCTACCGCACCGACGACCTCGAGCATCCCGGCGTGAAGGCGCTGTTCGACGCGGGCGACACGTGTGTGGCCGGCTCGCTCGAGGTCCTCTTGCTCCCCGAGCACGACGACTTCATCAGCTACCGCCTCACCCCGGCCGAGACGCGCGACGCCTTCCACCAACGCGGATGGAGGACCGTCGTCGGCTTCCAGACGCGCAACCCGATCCACCGCGCGCACGAGTACATCCAGAAGTGCGCCCTCGAGATCGTCGACGGTCTGCTCGTCCATCCGCTGATGGGAGCGACGAAGGCCGACGATGTTCCCCCCGACGTCCGGATGCGGTGCTACGAAGCCCTCTTCGGCGGCTACTACCCCCTCGATCGTTCGATGATCAGCATCTTCCCCGCCGCGATGCGCTACGCGGGTCCCCGCGAGGCGATCTGGCACGCGATCGCCCGCAAGAACTACGGATGCACGCACTTCATCGTCGGGCGCGATCACGCCGGCGTGGGCAGCTACTACGGCACCTACGACGCCCAGAAGATCTTCGAGGAGTTCGAGCCGGATGAGCTCGGCATCACGCCGTTGATGTTCGAGCACTCCTTCTTCTGCCTGAAGTGCGAGGGGATGGGCTCGCCTAAGACCTGTCCCCACGGCGACGACGATCGCGTCATCCTGTCCGGCACCAAGGTGCGCGCCATGCTCCGCGCGGGCGAACGTCCGCCGCTCGAGTTCTCACGGCCGGAGGTCGCCGACATCCTCATCGCCGCGATGCGCGATCAGGGGTCGGTGTAGCATCGCGACCGTGGACGATCACCCCGCGAACCGGCGCATCGACCGCATCCGCGACCCGGCGTTCCTCGAGGCGCTCCACAACCTGCCGCTGGACGACCTCCGGCAGCGACGCGACGACTGCATGGCGGAGCGGGAGTACCTCTCG
This sequence comes from Actinomycetota bacterium, assembly GCA_046726095.1. Lineage (GTDB taxonomy): Bacteria > Actinomycetota > UBA4738 > UBA4738 > HRBIN12 > AC-51. The sequence goes on along the minus strand of JBKOZW010000152.1, from coordinate 2,729 downwards.
CTGCTCCGCCGGTTGCTGCAGGGGCGCGCCGAGATCCTCCGCGCCGAGCTCGTCGGCCGCGCCGCCGGCGAGGACCGCACCGACCTCGTTGAGCACCTCACCACGATCCTGAGCGACGACGAGCACGAGCACCCGCTCACCTCTCGGGGCGAAGCGGTCCGGGTCGGTGTCCCGGAGGAAGAGATGATGATCGCTCGCCGCCGCGTCGAGCGCCTCGCATCGGACGCCGGGATCTCGGACCCGACGAACCTCGACGACGCCGCGCTGGGCGAGGCGATCGAGATGCTCGCCACCGAGGAGCACGCGGTCTCGGACGCCCGCCTGCAGGTGATCGGCATCCTCGACACGCTCCAGGACGAGCTCAAGCGTCGCTACAAGGAAGATCCGACGCTCGCGTTGAACTGACGCATGGCCGCAGCACCGGCGCCGCTCGTTCGCGTCGTCCGTTCCGGGCTCGAAGAGTCGGTCCATCTCGGGGACGTCGCCGTGTGCGACACGTCGGGCCGCCTCGTCGCCTCCGTCGGCGATCCCGACCGTCGCGCCTTTATCCGATCGAGCACGAAGCCGGTCCAGGCCGCGGTGTCGATCGATGCCATCGGCACGGCCGTCGGTCTCCCCGAACGCTTGGTGGCGATCGTCTGTGCATCGCACAACGGCGAGCCGGTGCACACCCGTGCGGTGCGGGACCTTCTTCGGAGCGGAGGGTTGAGCGTCGGCGATCTCCGCACGCCGTCCGCCAAGCCGATGGATCCGGCCAGCGCTCGGAAGGTGTCACGGCCGACGCCGCTGTACCACGGGTGCTCGGGGAAGCACGCCGGGATGCTGTTCGCGTCGTCGCGGCAGGGATGGGCGCTCGAGACCTACCGGAGCCGCTCCCATCCTCTGCAGCGCCGGGTCCTGGCTGCCGTGAAGCTGCTCTCGGGCGTGGACGACGTGGCCCTCGGCGTGGACGGCTGCGGCGTCCCCGTGCAGGGCGTGACGCTCCGCGGCATCGCGACGATGTACTCCCGCCTGTCCGACCCCGACCGCGGCGGCTCCCTCGCGCCCGAGATCGCTCGGGTCACCGCGTCGATGCGTGCCCATCCGTACCTCGTGGGCGGTCGCGATCGAGAGGACACCGAGATCATGGAGGTGACCGACGATCTCGTGGTCAAGGAGGGCGCGGAGGCGCTGGATTGTGCTGTCTCGCTCGGGACCGGGCTCGGCATCGCGGTGAAGGTCGCCGACGGCGGGTACCGGGCGGCCGGACCCGCCCTGATCGCGGTCCTGGATCAGCTGGGACTCCTGGCGCCGGGCGCCCGCCGCCGGTTGCGGTCGCGCGCTAGCCCGCCGGTGCTCGGCGGCGGGCGCCGCGTCGGTCGGTTGGAGCCGGTCCTCCGGCTGCGCGGGCGAAGCTAGTCGCTGCTCAGCTTTCGCGGGAACCCGCGTAGCATCGTCATTGGGCTGGTCAGTTGGAGGTTCGTGTGCAGCGGAAGGCTTCTTCATGAACGGCTCGCCGCGGGTCGCGGTGCTGTCGGTGCACACCTCGCCCGTCGATCAACCGGGGATCGGCGATTCGGGCGGGATGAACGTGTACATCCTTCAGGTCGCCGAGCGTCTCGCGGCGCAGGGTCTGCACGTCGACGTCTTCGCGCGCTGCCGCGGCGGCGCGGACCACGAGGTCAAGCACGTCGCCTACGACGCCCGCGTGATCCCGATCAAGGCGGGACCGTGTGCCCCGATCCCCAAATCGGAGCTGCCCCGCTACCTGCCGGAATTCCTGGGCGGTGTCCTCCACGAAGCCAAGGTGCACGGCGCCGACTACGACGTGGTCCACAGCCACTACTGGATGTCGGGCTGGGTCGGACGCGCCGCGAAGGAGGTCTGGGGGGCGCCGCTGGTCGCGTCGTTCCACACGCTCGGGAAGGTCAAGAACTACTCGCTCGCGCGGGGCGAACCGTTCGAATCCCCGGCCCGGATCGAAGGCGAGCGGCGCGTGATCGGCGCGGCCGACCGGATCCTCGCAGCGACGCCGGTCGAGGCGGGTCAGCTGGTCGGCCTCTACCGAGCGGACCCCGACCACGTGCGGCTCGTCCCGCCGGGGGTGGACCACACGCTCTTCGCGCCTCGCGACCGCGCAGCCGCCCGAGAGCGGCTCCATCTGACGCACCTGCGGTTCGCCCTGTACGTCGGCCGGTTGCAGGCGCACAAGGGTCCCGACGTCGCGATCAGGATCCTGGCCGAGGCTGTCGCGCGCGATCCCGAGACCGCGCGCGACCTGGTCCTGGGGATCGTCGGCGGGCCGAGCGGGAGCGATGGCGAGGCTGATCGTTTGCTCGCGCTCGCCCACGCCCTCGGCGTGGGCGAGCGCGTCGTGCTGTTCCCGCCGCAGACGCAGCGCAAGCTCGCGGACTTCTACGCCGCGGCGGACGTGGTGCTCGTGCCCTCCCGCTCGGAGTCGTTCGGTCTGGTCGCCCTCGAAGCCGCCGCGTGCGGCACGCCGGTCGTCGCCGCGTCGGTCGGCGGGCTGCGCTACGTCGTCGAGGACGGCGTCACCGGATACCTCGTCGAGGGGCACGACGCCGCGGAGCACGCGGAGCGTGTGCTCCGCGAGGCGAAGGTCCACGGCGCCGACTACGACGTCGTGCACAGCCACTACTGGATGTCCGGCTGGGTCGGTCGCGCCGCGAAGGAGGGCTGGGGCGCGCCGCTCGTCGCGTCGTTCCACACCCTGGGCAAGGTCACGAACT
>JBKOZW010000151.1:0-4916 GCA_046726095.1 Actinomycetota bacterium | reverse complement strand
CGACAACGGGGGGTGTGGTGTCGCGGCGCCCGGACCGCCCGCCGCCCCTGTTGTCGTTCGGACGGGTCGCGGCGACCGCCGTGAGCAGCGAGTCGACGCCGGCCGCGGGCGTCGGAACGATCGTCCACGCGGACCCGTCCCAATGTTCCACCAGGCTGTGGTAGCCCTTCTCGGTGACCGACCACCCCACCGCCCAGACATCGTTCGGCCCCACCGCCACGACATCCTGCAACATCGCTGACGGCCCCGTGTTGGGGCTGGAGACCACACGCCAGGTACGACCGTCGCTCCGCTCGATCAGCGTCACGAAGTCCTCGTCGAGCTGATGCCGGCCGACGGCCCAGATCTGGTTGGGCGAGACGACCGCGACCCCGGCGAGCCCATCCTCGTTCGGTCCCGGATCGGCCATCGGCATCGCGTTCCACGTCGAACCGTCGAAGTGGGCCGCCACGGGCTCGGTGTTCGTCACCGCGCCGACCGCCCAGGCCTGCCCCCCATCGACCGCGAGATCGTCGAGCTGGACGATGTGGCGATCGAAGATGTCCAGCATGCGCGCGTCGTACGCGCCGTCCGCGGTCACGGTAGCTTCGAGCGCGCCGCTCGTCGAGCCGGTGAAGCGCGAGCCGACGGCGAGGATCCCGTCCCCCCACGGCACGATCGCCTGGAGCGTATCGCTCGCGGCCGACGCGGCCGTCACCTGGTCGAGCGAGCACGTCGAGCCGGCGCTCCGCGTCACGACCACCGCGGAGACCGCCAGGACCGCCGCGGCTCCGGCGACCAGGCCGCGGCGGATGGCGCGGGCGGTCATCGTCTGCGTACGGAAGGTTCGCCGGGATCGTGATCGGCCACGCGCACCGTTCGATCGACCGGCCGATCCACCGGCTTGCCGACCGGCCGGTCGACCGGCCGATCCACCGGCTTGCCGACCGGCCGATCGCCGGTGGATCCGGACGACCCGTCGAACCCGATCGTCTCCTGAACGAGGTAGAGCGGCCGTCCGCGGACCTCGTCGTGGATCCGTGAGACGTATTCCCCCATGACGCCGATCGTCAGGAGCTGGACGCCTCCCAGGAACGTCACGGCGAAGATGATCGACGTCCATCCCGGCACCTCGAACGCGCCGGAGAGCTTGATCACGATCGCCGTCAGGCCGTACGCGATCGACACCACGGACAGGATGACCCCGACCCGGAGCGCCAACCGCAGGGGGGCGTTCGAGAAGCTGATGATGCCGTCGAAGGCGAACTTGATCATCTTCCGGAGGGGATACTTGGTCCTTCCCGCGAACCGGGGTAGCCGTGTGTACGTCACGGTGCACTGCCGGAACCCGACCCACCCGAACATCCCACGCACGTAGCGGTTGCGCTCACGCATCTGGAGGAAGGCGTCGAGCGCCTTGCGGTCCACGAGACGGAAATCGCCGACGTTGCCCTGGACCTTCACTTCCCCGATCTTCGCGAGGAGCCGGTAGAACCACGATGCTGTGGTCGTCTTGAACGCGGACTCGCCCTCACGGTGCTCGCGGACGGCGTGCACCACATCGCATCCCTCCCGCCACCGGGCCGCCATCTCCAGCACGACCTCCGGTGGATCTTGGAGATCGGCGTCCATCACCACCACAGCCTCGCCCGCCGCGAGATCGAGGCCCGCGGTGATCGCGAGCTGGTGGCCGAAGTTCCGGGAGAGCTGGATCGCGCGGAACCGATCGTCGCCTCGGCAGGCGTCGACGATCAGGCCGTAGCTCCGGTCCCGGCTGCCGTCGTCGACGAAGACGACCTCGGCCGGCCCGTCGAGGCGCTCCATCAGCGACCGGAGCCGCGTGAGAAGCTCGGGCAGGCATTCCTCCTCGTCGTAGATCGGGATGACGAGGGAGTAGGTGGGCGTTGCCACGCCGGTCATCATACGGACCTACCCGGCCGTGGGGATCGTCCAGATCCCGTTCGGGGGCCGCCACACGGACACGCCTTCACCCTGGTAGACGGGCTGCGACCCCGCGTCCCGGAGCATCTGTGCGTACGCGCTCGCCGCCATGTCGTCCAGGATCACGGCGCGGACCTGATGCTGCCGCATCCAAGCCGCCAGATCGATGCTCGTGGGGAGCACCCCCGGCGCCTTCCGAACGTTCAGTCCGTGCGACAGTGGCCCGGTCCGAAGCTCCAGCGGGAGCGGGCCGAGGTATGCCTCGGCGAGCCGGAACCAGTACCCCGATCTCTCCTGCCAGACCAGCTCGTCCCCCCGCTGCACGGTGATCGCGTAGACGTTCTCGTCTTGCCCGATCTGCGCCCGCACGGCCCCCGAGGAGAAGAAGGCGGGGATCTGGTTGGGATCGGAGTGGTGAGGCGCGATCGGCAAGAGCATGAGTGCGGCGATCAGGACGATCGCCCAGCGCACCCACGCGAACCGTCCCGAGGCACGCGCCAACCAGAGCGCGGCGATCACCCCGATCGCCAGGGCCGAGTACGCCGCGAAGCGGACCGGGATGGCCGATTGGATCAGCGGGAGGTCGAACAGGAACTTCCCCGGGAGACTGCCGCGCGGCTGCGTGCCGACGTGCAGGGTCGGTCCGAGCGTGAGCAGGGACACGATCGCGATGAAACCGAGCAAGAGCCACGTCTCGCGGCGGCGCCACTCGGTCACGGCGAACCCGACGAGCAGCACGAGGACGCCGATCCCCATGTACGCGAAGCCGTCGAGCTTCGGGAGCAGGACATGCTTCATCGTGTACGGCAACAGCTCGCGCCCCCCGACGGCCTGCATCGGCGACGGCAGGACGAACGTCCACAGGTCGGCCGCGTTCGCGCGCTCCGGCGGGTTCAGCGGAGCGGCGGGCGCATGTCGGATCACGTCGGCGACGTACGGCAGCAACAAGACGCCGGCGATCGCGCCGGCCAGCAGGACGAGCACGCCGGTCTTCAGCAGCTCCCGACGGATCCGGCCGGCGAAGATCACCGCGACCACGAAGGCGAACCCGAGGAAGATCGTCGCGGTTCCGAAGAGCTCGGTCGACGCCGAGAACAGCGCCACGAGGCACGCCGTGAACGCCGCCACGAACGCGACGGGCCCGTACGAGCCCTCGGTCCGACGGATCACGAGGTAGACGAGCAGCGGGACGGGGAAGATCAGGATCAGGTTGATGAACCCGATCATGTTCGCCGCGATGTACGCGGAGAAGCCGAAGAGGTAACCACCGATCAACGAGGGCCAGAACCGCCCGGTGATCCGATTGCACAGCAGGTACGCCGCCCATCCGGCGAGGGCCGGGGCCACGGCCATCACCGTGTTGAGGCCGGCCATCGGACCGAACACCTTCGTGATCGGCCACGCCACGATCGCCGGGCCGGGGATGAACGCGAACCACGCGAGGTTCGCGCCCCCGGGAGCGAAGACGTAGTCGGACTGCAGCGGGTTCAGGTGATGCAGGAGCGCCCACGGCGTCCACGTCATATACCACTGGAACTGCCGTGAGTCTTGGAGCCCCTCTCCGATGTGCTGGATGCCGAACCTGGGGAGGATCGGGATCACCCAGATCGCGAACGCGAGCACCTGGTAGATCAGGAAGGCGAGGAAGCCTCTCCAGGCCGGACGGAGACCGACGGCCCACCGCCGAAGCGCATCCCACCTCGCCCGGGCGGAACCCACCGGTGCATCCGGCGGCGCGGCGTCCGGGATGACGACGTTCTCGGGCTCGGTGTCGGTGACCGCCGTCGGCGCGTCGCGCGGCGAGCGCATCGAGGGATCCATGGTCGCGGTGAAGGGTAGCAGGGGCCTCCCGCACTCCAGAGCCATGAGCGCAGGGGGGTCTGGGAGGATACGGCGCCGATGGCACGCCCCATGGCAAGGATGCGCGGACGGTCGAGCTCGATCCTGCTCCTCGCGGCGATCGCGACGTCCGCCTGGATCGCCGCCGCGTGCACGGGCACCTCCGGCACGAGCGAGCCGTCCCGGACCTCGCCCTTCGTCTCCGTCCCATCCCCCGTCGACGGCGGGCCGCTGCCGGGTCACGCGACGCAGCTCCGGCTCGCGAGGAAAAAGATCACCAAGATCGTGTTCCTGGTCAAGGAGAACAGGACCTTCGACACCATGTTCGGGCTCTACCCCGGTGCCGACGGCGCCACCATGGGAAAAACCTGCGACGGCTCGACCGTCCCGCTCGCGCAGGCGCACGACGACTCCCCCGGCGCGAAACACTCGTTCACGACGGGGATCGAGGTGATCAACGGCGGCAAGATGGACTGCTTCGACCGATCCGAGGGCGAGGCGGGGACCGCCCCATACGTCCAGTACCACGGCGACCAGATCCCCAACTACTGGTCGTACGCGCAGCACTTCACGCTCGGCGACCGCTTCTTCTCGAGCGCGTACGGGCCCACCTTCGTCGAGCACTTCTGGATCGTGGCGGCCTCATCCAACCGCTACGCCGGCAACGAGCATCCCGACCAGGCCGGCGACGACAACATCCGTGGCGGCTACTGCGACGATCCGACGGAGCGCATGATCAGCTTCCCACTGCTGTCCCCATCGGAGAACCGCACGGTGTTCGCCCTGGAGGAGCGAGCCGACGTCGACACGCTCCTCTCGGACTGGATCGTCGACCGCTGGCCGTGCCACGACATCCGCGTCCTTCCGGATCTACTCCAGGAAGCGGGGATCTCCTGGAGGTACTACATGGAGCAGCAGCCGGTGTGGGACGTGATGGGCACGATCCCGCACATCCGGTACGGACCGATGTGGAACGACATCGTCGGGGAGGAGGCGTTCGTCAGCGACCTGCAGGCGGGCAAGATGCCCGACGTCTCGTGGTTGCTGCCTCCGATCGTGGAATCCGACCATCCCGACTACGGCCCGCTGTGCCCGGGCGAGAACTGGACCGTCCGCACGATCAACGCGATCATGCAGAGCCCCGAGTGGGCGCACAC
>JBKOZW010000150.1:0-14950 GCA_046726095.1 Actinomycetota bacterium | reverse complement strand
GCGCGGATCCGGCCCTCGTGATGCACCTGTGTGCCTCGGAACCAACCGGAGGTGCGCCCGTTCACGGATCGGACGTAGAGGTCGTCGCCAAGGCGGACGACCCAGATCGTCGTTGGGTTTCGCAACGTGCCGTCGGATCGGAGCGACGCGATCTCCAACTCGTCCGCTGCCTGGATCTCGTCCAGTTCATCGTTTGTCGACGCGGTCATCGGCGTCCTCCTTCAGGGATCCATCGATCTGACGCGTTCGGTGCCGGGCTCGCGGCCCGTCATGGCTCACGTCGTCGCTGGTGCGATGCGCAAGAACCCGGCGGATCGATCGACGGAAACGACCGTTCCGTCGTCTCCCAGCATGTCCGCCTTCCGTCGCATCTGCTCGAGCGCCTTCTCGCTCGGCCGGCCGTAGCATTCGATCGCCGTGAGCGTGAGCAGATGCGCCAGCTTGCGGAACTCTGCGCTGCCGATGTCCATGTGGAGCTCCAGCGACGCCGGGTCCGGATGGACCGCCACGACGGTCATCTTCATCGCGTCGTCGTCGATGTAGAAGCCATACGTGATCAGCCGAGGTTCGCGGGCTTCGACGAACTCCACGAGCCGACGGACCCCCGCCTTGAGCTCCTCGAGCGAACCCTGCCGGATATCGGAATGGTCGATGTACACGATGGGCCCTGAAGGATTGGATGCGCTGTGGCCCGCCATGACCTCCCCTCACGACGACGGGTATCGACTTCCGGCGCCCGGAAGACCGCACCTCTATCACATGCACGAGCCCGCCGCATCGCGGCATATCGTTGCGTGGGCGGTCGTCGGCGCGAGGAGCTGGAGGACGGCGTGGCCGAGAGAGCGAGCGGTTCGCGGGGATGGCTGCCGGCCCTGATCGCTTCGATCCCCGTCGCCATCGTCTTCTTCGCGGTGCTGGGCATCGTCCTGACGGCGGCCGGCCCGGAGGGGCTCGGGCTGACCGACGCCCAGACGAGCGGCTGGATCGCGGTGCTCTACGGACTTCCGACCGTGCTCGCGTTGGTCATGACGGTCCGCTACCGCCAGCCCTTGCTCCTCACCGGGAACATCTTCGCGATCATCTTCTTCGTCTCCCTCGGAGACCGGGTGAGCTATCCCGATCTGGCCGGGGCATCGATGCTGGCCGGGGCGATCGTGCTCGTTGCCGCCGTCTTCAGGCTCACGGATCGGATCGCCGCCTGGATCCCGGCCCCGATCGTCTACGGGCTGATCGCCGGCGCGGTGATGCCGTTCGTCGTCGACGTCTTCACGTCCCTGAGTACGACCGAGGGCGGTGTTCGAGTCCCGATCGAGATACCGCTGATGGTGGGTGCCGCCCTGCTCGCTTACGTCGTGAGTCAGCGCGTGTTCGGCACTCGCTTCCCCGCGATCCTGCCCGCGTTCCTCGCGGGGCTCCTCGTGGCCGCGTTGACCGGACAGCTCGGAGCCTTCCCGTCCTCGTTCACGCTGCCGACCCTCGACGTGATCCGTCCGACGTTCTCATGGACGGCGATCGCTACCGCGACGCCGGTGCTCGTGGCGCTGCTGACCGTGCAGTCGAACATCCCATCCGTGATCTACATGCGGAGCCAGGGGTTCCATCCGCCTGAAAGGGTCATCAACGTCGTCGGCGGCGCAGGAACGATGCTCGGCTCGCTCGTCGGTCCGATCGCGGTCTCGCTGGCGCTCCCTCCCGTCCTCCTCACGGCCGGACCGGGAGCGGGTGAGCGCGCGCTCCGCTACCGATCCGTGTACCTGCCCGTCGCCGCGGGCGTGCTCATCGCGCTGTTCGCGAGTACCGCCGCGGATCTCGCGGTGCTCGTCCCGACGACCCTGCTCCTCGCGATGGCGGGCCTGGCGCTCGTCGGTGCCCTGGTCGGCGCCCTGAAGGAGATCACCCGCGGCCCCCTGGTCTTGGGACCGACGTTCGCGTTCGCGATCGCGCTCTCGGACATAACCCTCTTCGGGCTGGGCCCCTTCTTCTGGTCCCTCGTCCTGGGCGCCGTGATATCGCTCGTGCTCGAGCCGGACGGATGGAAGCGGTTGCACACCGAGATCGCTGCCACACCTTGACCCGGCGGCGACCGGACTCCACCGTCCTCGACGGCGGGGACGTCGGCTAGCATCCCGATCCATGACGGGCCGGATCTTCATCTCCGTCGACATGGAAGGGATCGGCGGGATCACGACCGTGCGACAGACCACGCGCGGGGCCGACGACTACGAGTGGGCGCGTCGTCTCATGACGCAGGAAGCGAACGCGGCCGCCGAGGGGGCGTTCGACGCCGGTGCGCTCGACGTGGTCGTGTCGGACTCCCACGGTGATATGGGGAACCTGTTGCCGCACGAGCTGGATGGACGGGTCGAGCTCGTGCAGGGAACGCCGAAGCTGCCCTGGAGCATGCTGGCCGGGATCGACGAGGACTTCACGGGCGCGATCTTCGTGGGTTACCACGCGGGCGCGGGGACCGCCGGCGCGATCCTCGATCACACGTACACCGGGTGGTTCGCGGACGTCCGCGTGAACGGTCAGTCTTGGAACGAGACGCATCTGAACGCTGCGCTCGCCGGGACGTTCGGCGTCCCTCTGCTCGTCGTCGCCGGCGATCGAGCATGCTGCGAACAAGCCGAGGCCCGCCTCCCGTGGGTGCGCACGGTGACGACCAAGGAAGGCTTCGCGAACCGGGCGGGACGGTCGCGTTCTCCGGAGAACGTTCGGGAGGAGCTCCGGCTGGTCGTGAACGACGCGGTGAAGCTGTCCCATCGCGCCGAAGTGTGGCGGCCGGAGGGGCCCTTCGCCCTGGAGGTCGACGTGACGTCGACCGCGCTCGCGGACATGCTCGCGATCGCGCCTGGCACGGAGCGGGTCGCCGCGCGGACGCTCCGCTTCGAGACCGAGGATCTCCGCATGCTCTACCGCGCCGTCCTCACCTGGATGAACCTGGGCCGCCGGGTCGCGCCCGGCTCACCGGTCGAGTAGGCGCCCTCAGGCCGACGCTTCTCCGCCCCAGAACCACTTGAGCGTTGCCGAGCTGAGGCGGGGCTTGGCCCCAACGCCGATCGCGGGACCGGCCAGCTCCAGCGCCATCAGGGCGGCCCCCACCACCGGTGGGACGTCGAGGAGCGTCAGCTGCGCGTTCGGAGCCTCACGCCGCGTCTCGAGCTCCAGCTGGTCGAGCAGGTACCGGTTCGGTGTTCGGAACAGGTTGCCGGCGCACACGACGTCGAACGCAAGATCGCCCATCTCGAGTCGCCGCGCAACGAGCCCCGCGGCGCTGCCCAGCGCCTGGCCGATCCGTTCCAGGATCTCTCGGGCGACCAGGTCGCCTTGCTCCGTCGCGCGAAGGACGACGGGGGTGAGGATCTGCACCTCCGGCGAACGGATGCGAGGGTCCTCGCGACACAGCCGCTCGAGCATCTCGCCGACCGAGTCGGCGGCGAGATGCTCGCAGAGCATGTCTGCGAGCATCGTCGACGGCCCGCGACCCGTGAACTGATCGGCGACCGCTCGCACGGCCAACTCCGAGACGTCGAACTCGTCGCCGAAGTCGCCGAAGATCGCGCCCTCACCCAGCGTGCGGAACTCATCGCCGGCCGGGTTCCGGCCCGCGGCCACCGTTCCGGTGCCTGCGATCACGCAAACCCCCCACGGTTGGGACGTGCCCGCCCTGAGGGCGACGAACGCGTCGTTCAGGATCCGCCGGGCTCCGCCCAGAGCGAGCGGCCCGATCACGGCGTCGAGACGGTCGAGGTCAGAAGGCCAGTCGACACCGGCGAGACCGAAGACCGAGGCGTCGAGCGCGGAGCGATCGACGCCGGCCTCCGCCAGAGCGGCGTCGGCGGCGGCCGCGATCGTGTCGCGGGCGCCGTCGATGCCGACGAGCTCCCAGTTGGACGGACCCGCCGACGCGGCACCCAGCAGCGTCCCGAGGGCGTCCACGACGATCGCGTACGTCTTCCTCCCACCGCCGTCGATCCCAAGCACGGTGGTCACGCGTCATGTCCCCCACCCGCCGCGGACGAGTAGGCCCGCTCGACCACCTGCATCACGATCCGCCCGTCTTCGCCGGAGGGGTGCGGCGGCCGCCTCGCTTCGATCGCACCCAGGAACTCGCGCATCTGCTCCGTGTACATCGGCTGGGAGACATGATCGTAGTCCTCGCTCGGCTCCTCCCTGGGGAAGATGCGTGCGTAGCCCCCCGTCCCGTACACCTCGGTATCGGCTTCCATCCCCTCCTTGTGAGGATGCCACCAGCCCGACTCGATCACGCTGTTCGTTCCGTTCGACCAACCGACGAGGAGGATCCCGTCGTCGTCCACGTCGTACGTGCCGTAGCGGGTCCCCACGGCCGCGCAGACGCGCTCCGGCAGAGGCCCCCCCAGCACGAAGCGCGCCGTGTCGATCGCGTGCACGCCCATGTCAACGAGCGCGCCCCCGCCCGCCAACACCCGGTCCACGAACCACCCCTGAGGACCCCACGCCTCGTGGACTCCGTATCCACGGGTCTTGACGACCTCTCCCAGCTCGCCGGAGGCGATCCGGTCACGCATCGCGATCACCTCGTCGCGGAACCTCCAGCAATGCGCGACCATCAGCGATGCGCCGACGCGCCCGGCCGCGTCGATCATCGCGTCGCACTCGGCGACCGAGACCGCCATCGGCTTCTCGACCAGGACGTGCTTCCCGGCTTCGAGGAACGCGATCGACTGCTCGGCGTGTAGCGCGTTCGGGGTGGCGACGACCACCGCGTCCAGATCATCCCTCCCAGCCAGGGAACGCCAGTCGGTCGTGACCTCGGAGATGCCGTGGCGTTCCGCGAGGGCGCGGGCGCTCTCCTCTCGGCGGTTCGCGACGACGACGAGCTCCGCTCCGGGGTACGCGAGGACCCCGCGCGCGTGGAAGTCCTGGATCCATCCGGATCCGACCAGCGCCACCCGCACGGCGCTAGCCTTTCACACCGGTCAGCGTGACGCCCTCGATGAATGCCTTCTGCGCGATCAGGAAGAGCACGATGACGGGCAGCATGAATACGACGGAAGCGGCCATCTGCTGGTTCCAGAGGACGCCGCGGTGGATCGTCGTGAAGTGCTGCAGCCCGACCGAGAGCGTCCAGATCCTGTCGCTGTTCGACGAGTAGATCAGCGGTCCGAAGAAGTCGTTCCAGCAGTAGAGGAACTGAAACAGCCCGACGGCGGCGATCGCCGGTTTCGAGACCTTGACGACGACGTGCCACATGATCTGGAACTCGTTCGCCCCATCCACGCGCGCCGCATCCACAAGGTCTCCCGGGATCGTCAGGAAGAATTGCCTGAGGAGGAAGATCGAGAACGCGTCGCCCAGGAACGCCGGGGCGATCAGAGGCTTGAGCGAGCCCACCCAGCCCAGGTTCCGGAAGAACAGGAACAGCGGAACGATCGTGACCTGGCTGGGCAGCATCATCGTCGAGATCACGAGGAGAAAGACCACGCGTTGGCCTCGCCACCTGATCACGGAGAGCGCGTACGCGACCGGGACCGAGGACAGGATCACCCCGAGCGTCGCCAAGCCCGCGTACACGAACGTGTTCCACCCGTACCGGAGGATCGGTTCCTCCCTGAAGATGTCGATGTAGTTCCGCCACTGGAACGGGTGTGGGATCAGGTCGTGGGTGAGCGCTTGCTGCTGCGTCATCAGGGACGTCGTGATCACGAAGAAGAGCGGAAGCACGAACGCGGCCGTGAGGGCGATCGCGACGGCGTGATTGGCGACCGCGATCAGGAACGCCTTCCGCCGCGCCTCGGCGGTTCGCCGACGCGCGCGTGGGACGACCGCGGTGACGCTCGCCTCGCTCATCGGAACCCGCCCTGGTAGAAGACCCAGCGGTTCGACGATCGGATAAGGACGAGCGTGCAGGCCATCACGATCCCGAACAGCATCCACGCCATCGCCGAGGCGTAGCCCAGGTGGAACGCCTCGAAGCCCTGCTGGTACAGCCAGATCGTGTAGAAGAGGGTGGATCCCTGCGGCGCGCCGAGCGAGCTGCTCGAGCTGCCGGCAGCGCCTCCGATGCTCGCCCCCACGACGTAGGCCTCGGTGAAGTACTGGAAACCGTAGATCACGCCGATCACTGCGGTGAAGAAGATCACCGGGCTGATCATGGGCAGCGTGATGTGCCGGAACTTCTGCCATGCGTTCGCGCCCTCGATGTCGGCGGCCTCGTACAGGTGCGCGGGCACGTCGAGGAGCGCGGCGAGGAAGATGATCATCGTGCTGCCGACACCCCACAGACCGATCACGACGAGCCCCGGCTTCGACCACTGGGCATCCAGGAACCAAAGAGGCTGGGGCAGATGGAGGAAGCCGAGGATGTGGTCGATCGGACCGCCCGCGTTGAGCAGGAAGAGGAACGCGACCGCCGCCGCGACGGCGGGCACCATCGTCGGCAGGAAGAACGCCGTCCGGTAGAACGCGCGCCCGCGCCGCGGTTTCGTAAGGACGTACGCCGAGCCGACCCCCAGCAGGATCGCGAGCGGGACGCTCACCAGGACCATCCAGATCGTGTTCCGCAGCGAGATCCAGAAGTTCGGATCCTTCGTGAACATGAACTGGTAGTTGGAGAAACCGGTCCAGCGAGGACCCGCGCTCCCGCCGTCGTACTTGGTGAAGGAGTAGTAGAGGCTCGCGAGCATCGGGTAGACGTAGAGCGCGAGGAACCCGACGATCCACGGCGACATGAACGCCGCCGCGACGAGGTAGCGGCGGCGGGTGCGTCGCCGGTGTCCCGGCGACGCACCCGCCGATACCGTGCGTGCGTTCGTACTCGTGCTCACCCCAACTGGAGCTGGTCGTCGATCTGGGTCGCGAGATCCTGCAGACCCGCCTGCAGGTCGGGCACGCCGCCCGCCTCCCACTTGTCGACGAAGGTAGACCACAGACCTGCGTCGGTGTCACCGATCGGCGTCAGCGGCTTGAACCCCGAGTTCGCGTTCCCGAAGATCTCGAGGAACGTCTTGAAGTGCTCGTCGCTGTTCAGCCCCGGATCCTTCAGGGACTCGAACGTCGTCGGGACGTTCTTCAGGACCGTCGAGAGCTTCACCTCGGCACCGGTGTCGAGCGCCAGGTACTTCAGCAGGAGCCACGCAGCGTCCGGGTTCTGCGCGTTGGAGGGGATCCCCACCACGTCGCCGCCGATCAGGCCGGCCCCGTAGAGGTCGGCCTTGTCGTCGACGACCGGGAACGGCGCCGTCGCGTAGTTCACGTCCGCCCCGTCGTCGGCGATGAACGCGTTGCGCCACTCGCCGTCCAGCGTGATCGCCACCTGTTCGGTCTCGAAGCCGTGGGCGCTCGACCACTCGGAGTCGGCACCTCCGAGCTTCGCGAAGAACTCCTGGAGCTTGTGGTACCCGTCCGAGCCGTAGACATCGGTGATGAACTGCTGCTGCCACTGAAGGAGGCTCGCCCAGGTCGGATCGGACGCGAACGCCGAGTTGCCGTTCTCGTCGTACCACGTGCCTCCGCTGTACGGCCCCATGTACAGCGCGTAACTCTCGTAGAAGCCCTGCAGCGGGACGAACCCCGCGATCTTGATCGACCCGTCGGGGTTCAGAACCGTCAGCTTCTTCGCGTCCGTCTGGAGCTCCGAGAGCGTCTCGGGTGGAGTGGTGATACCCGCCGTCTCGAACATGTCCTTGTTGTAGTACATGCCGTACGCGTCCGAGAGCACCGGCAGCGAGCACTGGTCGCCGTTGTAGCTCGAGTAGCGGAGCGCCGCGTCCGGGATGATCGTCGTCAGGTCGATGTTGTCGGTCTGCAGGTACGTCGACAGATCCGTGTAGGTGTCGCTCGAGCAGAACTTGGCGACGTTGTCCGGCCCGGGACTGATCATCATGTCGGGCGCGGTGTCGGAGTTGACGGCGCGGAAGATGTCCTGGTCGGACTTGCCGCCCGTGTGCTGGATGGAGATCCACGGATAGAGCTCGTGGAAGTCCTGCAGAACCTCGCAGTACTTCTTGAACTCGCCGCCGCTGTAGAAGCTCCACAGCTGCACCGTCACCGGCGCCTCGCCGCTCGGGCCTGCGCTTCCGCCGTCCTCCGTCGTGAGGCCTTTCGTGGAACACGCGGCCGGCGTCAGCGATCGTTGCGCCGACGGTTGGAGGGCGCTCGTGCCGCCCGAGGAACACGCCGTCGCCACGAGCCCCACGACCGCAGCGACCGTCAACCACCGTCTCATGGCCTTCCCTCCTCCTGTGCGCCCGCGGGCGCGACCGATCGGATTCATACCGCGACCCCCCGCCCCGCGTCGACGCGCGAGAACAGGCGTTCCTGTGCCGCCACCAGCGCGAGCGACACCGCGCCCATCAGCTCGGCCTCCTCACCGAGCGAGGACACCTCGATCCTCGGGCGGAACGGCGAGAGCACCCGGAGCTCTCGCTCGAGCGGCTGGCGGAGGAGCTCCGCGTTCCGGCCGATCCCTCCGCCCAGGATGACCAGCGCGGGATCGAGCACCGGCACGATCGCCGCGATGCCGAGGGCGATCCCCTCAGCGACGATCTCGACGGCCCGCCGCGCCTTGACCTGTCCCCCGCGCGCCGCGTCGAAGACCTCTGCGGCGCTGGACGCGCCGCGGACGCCGGCCCGCCGTGCCGTCGCCAGGACGCCGTCCGCGCCGATCGCCGTCTCGAGCGCCCCTCGGCGCCGGTTCGCCTTGTCGTGCGGATCGGCGGCGGCGAGCGGGAGGTACGCGACCTCGCCCGCCGCCCCGTTCGCTCCCTTGAACAGCTCACCCCCCACGATGATCCCGAGACCCACACCCGTCCCTACGTGGAAGTAGACGAAGTCGTCGACCTCGCGGCCCAATCCGCGCCACCGCTCGCCGAGGGCCGCGAGGTTGACATCGTTCTCGAACACGACCCACGTGGCGAGCTCCTTGCGGATCTCGTCGATCACGCCTTCGCGCGTCCATCCGGGAAGGTTGTGGGCGAGCAGCGGATGCCCGGCGGAGCCGAACACACCCGGGCTGCCGACCGCGGCCACGGTGACGCGCCGCCACCCGATCCCGGCGGCCTCGGCCGCGGCGCGGGCGACGGTCCCGATCGTCGTGATCAGGGACCGAGCCGAGCGCGCCCGGGCGGCCTGTCGGCGCTGCGCCACGATCTGCCCCGTCAGGTCCGCGACGGCGACGCGAACGTACTCGCGACCGACGTCGATCCCGACGACCCAGCCCGCGGATGGGTTGAGCTCGTAGAGGAGTGCCGTCGGGCCCTTCCCGCCCGAAGAACGCCCCGCCTCGCGCACCAGACGGGAGCGCTCCAAGGTGGAGAGCGCCTGGGAGACCGTGGGTTTGGAGAGGCCCGTCTCCCGGGCGATCTGCGCCCGGGAGACGGGCCCGGCGTCCCGGATGCGGTCCAGGACGGTCCGCTCGTTGATCGCCCGCAGGAGGCTCGGCGTCCCCGTGGCGTACGTCTGCTGTGCCGCCGTGACGGTCTCCTCGCAGAGGGCGCGCGGCCCTCGATCAGTCAGGAAACTTTCCTAACGAACCGACGGGATGCTAGCCTCGCGCCGCGGCGCGGGTCAAGGTACCCGGCCGTCGGCCGGAGCGGGAGGAACCATGGCAGAGCTGGCGATCGCGGGAGGGCGTCCGGTTCGAACGTCGCCCTACCCGGACTGGCCCCGCGGCGACGATGAGGACGTCGCCGCCGTCGAGGACGTCGTCCGCGGCGGACGCTGGGGCGGGTTCCCGGAGCCGGGCCCCAAGGCCGAGGCGTTCGAGGAAACCTTCGCCGCGTACCAAGGAGCGCGCCACGGCGTCCTCATGGCGAACGGGACCGTGACGATGGAGGTCGCGCTCAAGGCGCTCGGCATCGGCTGGGGCGACGAGGTCATCATCCCCGCCCTGACCTTCGCCGCGACGGTCTACGCGCCGATCGCCGCCGGTGCCGTGCCCGTGATCGTGGACGTCACACCCGATACGTGGACGATCGATCCCGACCTCGTCGAGGCGGCCATCACGCCGCGGACGCGCGCGATCATGCCGGTCCATCTCGGCCATCAGATGGCCGACATGGACCGAGTGATGGAGATCGCCGACACGCGCGGACTCGCCGTCGTCGAGGACTGCGCGCACGCCCACGGGCAGCGGTGGAACGGCATCGGGGCCGGCTGCTTCGGCGACTTCGGTTCGTTCAGCCACCAGTCCTCCAAGATCATGACCGCCGGAGAAGGCGGCTCGCTGCTGACCAACGACGACCGGCTGGCGCGGCTGGCACACTCGATCATCGACTGCGGCCGCCCCAAGGACGATGCCGAGACCGAGTACACCTTCGGCGCCAACTACCGGCTCGGAGAGCTCCAGGCGGCCTTGCTCATGGTCGCGATGCGTCGGTTCCCCGAGCAGCAGGCGCAGCGCGCCACGCTGGGCGCGATCTTCGAGGGCATGGCGGAGGACGTTCCGGGCGTGCGCGTGATGCCGCACGACCCGCGCATCACGCGGTGGAGCTTCTACCGCTACGTCGTGGCGATCGAGCCCGACGCGTTCGCCGGGCGGACGCACCGCGTGGTCTGCGACGCGCTCGAGGCCGAGGGCGTCGGAGCGTGGACCGGCTACGAGCCGATGTCCGACTACGACCTGTTCCAGCCGTCGCTCTCCCGACTGCCGGTCACGGTCGAGCACGCGGGCAGGCTGGACCCGACGACGATGTCGTTCCCCGTCGCGGAGTCGGCCGGCCTGCGCGAGTCGGTGTACATCGACGAGAACGTCTTCCGGTCGGACAGGGCCGGGGTGGAGCAGGCAGTCGAGGCGCTGGCGAAGATCCAGCGTCACGCCGACGAGCTCCCCGAGGGCTAGTCGGCGAAGAACCGCGGCAGGTTCGCCCGGTTCGCCTGAAGCAGCTCGTCGAGGAGCGGAACGGCGCGGTCGACGTCCCCCACGAGCGGATTCGTCACGAGCGCCTTCAGCGCCCCGGATCGAGACCCCGTGATCGCGGCCTCGATCGTGAGGCGTTCGTACGCCTTCGCGTGCTGGACGAGGCCGAGCATCTCCGGTGCGAGGGGCTCGGTCGGCTGGCCGAACGCGCCGGCGCGGTCCACCCGGCAGGTGACCTCCACGACGTCGCCCGCGGGCAGGTTGGGGATCGCGCCCTGGTTCAGCACGTCGACGACCTGCTCGTCGCCGGTGCCGTCGTGCAGCGACGCGACGAGCGCGGCCGCCGCGTCCGAGTACCAGGCGCCGCCGCGTCGCTCGAGGAGCTCCGGCTTCGTCTCGAGCGACGGGTCGCGATACAGCTCCAGCAAGCCCGCCTCGATCTCGAGCACCTCCTCGGCCCGTGTCCGATGCGTGCGCTGGTGTTCCAAGATGTCGGCGGTCCGGTAGTAGTAGCGGAGGTAGTAGCTCGGCAGCGCGCCCAGCGCCTGCACGAGCTCGAGCGGCTCTCCTTCCAAGAGGTCGGGCGGGGGGTCGGCGAGGAGCTCGGGGAGCCGGTCCACTCCATCGACGAAGATCGCGCGCTCCCAGGAGAGGTGGTTGAGGCCGACGTGATCGAGGCGCACGCGAGACGGGTCGACGCCGAAGTGCGTCGCGATCTCCCGCTGGACGCCGATCGCGACGTTGCAGAGACCGCACGCGCGGTGACCCTGATCCAGGAGCGCCTGCGTCACGAGTCCCGTCGGGTTCGTGAAGTCGACCACCCACGCGTCCGGCGCGCCGATCTCAGCGGTGAGCTCGGCGAGCTCCAGCACGACGGGCACGGTCCTGAGCGCCTTCGCGAAGCCGCCGGGGCCGGTCGTCTCCTGCCCGATGAAGCCGAACCGCACCGGGATCGTCTCGTCCAGCAGCCGAGCTTGGTTGCCGCCGACCCGAAGCTGGACGATCACGAAGTCCGCCCCCTCGAGCGCCTCCCGCGCGTCGTCGGTCGGCCGCACGCTCCCCGACCAGCCAGACCGCCTGGCCATCCGCTCCGCCAGCGCGCCGACGACGGCGAGACGTTCGGGATCGATGTCCAACAGGGCCAGCTCGTCGACCGGGAGCCGGTCGCTTCGGGTGACGAACCCCTCGACGAGCTCCGGCGTGTACGTGCTGCCGCCGCCGACGACGGCCACCTTCACACCCATGCGGCGCGCATCGTACACTCCGCCCGATGAAATCGTTAGGAAACTTTCCTGACCCATTCATCGCGGAGATCGCCGGGCAGCCCGAAGCGATGCGGCGGGCCGGGGCCGCGACGCTCGAACAGTCCGACCTCCTGCGGGCGGCCGCGGCCCCGGCCCACCGCGGACGGATCGTCCTGGCCGGCATGGGGAGCTCCTACGACGTCTGTTACCCGGCGAGCACCGTCCTCGCCTCCGGTGGGATCTCGGCGCCGATGCTCGATGGGGCCGAGCTGCTGCACTTCCGGCTGCCCGCGCTCGGCGCGTCGGACCTGCTCGTGCTCGTCAGCCAATCGGGCGAGAGCGCGGAGACGGTGGGCGTGGCCCGGGCCCTCCGGGACCGTGCGACGCCACCGCCCACGATCGTCAGCGTGACGAACGGCACCGCGAACACGCTCGCGAGGCTCTCCGACATCGCCCTGGACACCCGCGCCGGCGAGGAGACGGGGCCCTCGACCATCACCTTCGCCGCCGCCCTGACGGTGATGGGAGCGTTGGCCCGAACGATCGGCGGCGACGCCGAGCATGGCGCCGCCACGAACGCACGGGAGGCCGACCGAGCCGCGGACGCGATCGAGCGACTGATCGGCGATGAGGATCTGCCCGATCGCCTCGTCACATGGCTCGCAGGGCGAGGCACCACCGTGATCCTCGGCCGCGGCGCGGCACGCGCCGCGGCCGAGATGGGCGCACTCACGGTGAAGGAGGGGGCCGGCATGCCGATCGAGGCGCTCCAGACGGGGCAATTCCGCCACGGGCCCCTCGAGCTCGCCGGTCCCGGGCTCGCCGCGATCGTGATCGCGACGGAGCCCGGGACCGCCGAGCTCGACCATGCGCTGGCGCAGGAACTCAAGCGGCTCGGAACCGCGGTGCTCCTCGTCACGGCGGGCCAGCGGGTCACCGGCGACGTCACGTCGATCGACGTGGGCGCGCTCGACCGCCTGGTCTGTCCTGCGGCGGCGGTCCTCCCCGTCCAGCTCCTCGCGTGGCGTCTCTCGCAGGCCACCGGTCGTCCGCCGGGGAGCTACGTGCACGCGACCAAGGTGACCACACGTGAGTGAGCGCGCGCGCGTCGCGCTGACGTTCGACGCGGAGCACCCGGATCGTCCGGGCTGCCCACCGGGAGCGGCGGACCGCATCCTCGACGCGCTCGAAGCCGCGGGCGTGCGAGCCACCTTCTTCATCCAGGGACGCTGGGCGCAGGCGTACCCGGGCACCGCTCGGCGGATCGCTCGCGACGGTCATCTGATCGGGTGCCACTCCCACTTCCACGCGGAGATGCCGCTGTTGAGCGACGACGGTCTCGCCGCGGACCTCGCGGCCGCGCGCGCGGCCATCGTGGACACCACGGAAAGGGACCCCCGTCCCTGGTTCCGATGCCCGTTCGGGGCGGGCGCGGACGATCCGCGCGTGCTCGACGCGATCGCCGCAGGGGGATACCGACACGTCGGCTGGCACGTGGTGGTGAACGACTGGGAGCCCGACCGGAGCGGCCCGACGATCGCGACGGACGTGCTGAGCGGCATCCGGGCATACGGGGACGGCGCGGTCGTTCTGCTGCACACGTGGCCGGGCGCCACCGCTGATGGCCTCCCGCAGGTCCTGGACGGGCTGCGCACGAGCGACGTGGCGCCGGTCACCGCGGACGAGCTCGAGGAGTTGCCGTGAGACGCCCGGCCGTGCTCGCGATCGACGGCGGGGGGAGCAAGATCGACGCCGCGCTCGTCCGGCGAGACGGCACGGTGTTGGGCGTCGCCAGGATCGTGACCGGGAGCGGGATCGACGGCATGCCCGGCGGGGACGAGCACATGCGCCCGGTCGTGGAGGCGGCACGCGCGGCAGCGCGCGCCGCCGGTCGCGACGCCGACGCCGGGCCGATCGCGGATCTGGGCGTCTACTGCCTCTCGGGGGCCGATCTGCCGGTCGACGACCGGCGGATCGGGCGCTGGCTGTCCCGTCATCCCTTCACGGCGGAGGACCTGGTTCGCAACGACAGCTTCGCCGTGCTCCGAGCAGGCACCGAACGGAACTGGGGGGTCGCGGTCGTGTGCGGCTACGGAACGAACTGCTCGGGCGTCGCGCCGGACGGCCGCGTCACGCGCTTCCCCGCGATCGGGCCCGTCAGCGGGGATTTCGGTGGAGGGATCGAGCTCGGAACCCTCTCGCTCTGGCACGCGATCCGCGACGAGGACGGCCGCGGCTCGCCGACGGCCCTCCGGGGTCTCGTCCCCGCCCACTTCGGCATGCGAAGGCCGAGTCAGGTGATGCAAGCGCTCTACCTGGGCACGCTGGACACCCATCGGCTCACGGAGCTGACACCCTTGCTGTTCCGCGCCGCACGCCGAGGCGACGTGGTCGCGCGCGACCTGGTGTGGCGACAGGCGGACGAGATCGTGTCGATGACGACGGTCGCGATCCGTCGCCTCCGGCTCGGCCGGCTCGACGTCGATGTGGTCCTGGGCGGCGGTGTGTTCCGGAACGGCTGGCCGGCGTTCCTGGAGCGGATCGAAGCTGGGATCCATGCGGTCGCGCCGGACGCCACGATCCGAGTCCTCGACGCTCCGCCCGTCCTGGGCGCCGCGGTGATCGGTCTGGAGCGGTTGAGCACGTCCCCTGCGGCGCGACGACGGCTCCGTGCAGGTTTGACGGAGGCGCGGATCGCGCCCAAGACTGCGGCGCGGGCGGGCACGTCCCGGGCGCGACGACGAGAGGAGTCCTGATGGCGAGGATCGTCCTGGACCAGATCACCAAGGTCTTCTCGGGCGACGTGGTGGCCGTCGACGACGTGTCGCTGGAGATCGCCGACGGCGAGTTCATGGTCCTCGTGGGT
>JBKOZW010000149.1:0-8488 GCA_046726095.1 Actinomycetota bacterium | reverse complement strand
CGGCGACGATGGCGTCCTCGCGTACCTGCCGGCGATCCGTCGGCGCGGCGCCGCCGACATGAAGTGCGGGCTCGCGGCTCATGATCGCGCTCGCCGAGGAGGCGCCCGCCGGTGATCTCGACGTCGGCTACCTGTTCTTCGCTCGCGAAGAGGTTCCCGTCACGGAGTCGGCGCTCGGCCCGCTGCTCGCGAGGAACACCGATCTCCGGTCGGCCATGCTCGCGATCGTGCTCGAATCGACCGCGAACACGCTCCAGCTCGGATGCACCCGGGGACCTGAACGCGACGGTCACCGTCCGTGGAGGGGCGACAACGCGATCCATCGCGCGATCCGGAGTCACGGTTGCGCGGGCTCGTCGCGAGGGACGGCGTCACCGTGGAGGTCGTGGCCATCGCGCCGGCCGGTCCGGTGGACCGTCGCAACGTCCTGGTCGAACGGCTCCGGAAGGCCGGCGATCTGGAGGTCGAGCCCAAGCAAGCATGGACGCCGGTCGCGGAGTTCGGGCTCGCCGGGGTCGACGCGGTGAACCTCGGCCCGGGTGACCCGCGGTACGCTCACACGGACGATGAGCGCATCGAGCCTGGACGCGCTCGTGCGCGGTCACGAGGTGCTGACCGCGTTCCTCACCGGGCGGACCACGACACGGGGCAACGGATGACGGAGATCCACTTCTCACCGGGGATGCGGAGCGTCGAGCCGTATCCCTTCGAGGAGCTCGACCGCCGGAGGAAGGCAGCGGTCGACGAGGGGAGGTCGCCGATCGACTTCGGCGTGGGCGACCCGCGTGAGGAGACACCGGCCTTCATACGCGACGCCTTGACGGCGTCGATCGGAGCCGTGTCGAGCTACCCCCGTGCCGCCGGGCTCCCGGAGCTGCGCGAGGCGATCGCCTCGTGGATCGAGCGGCGGTTCGGCGCGACGGCCGACCCCGATCGCGAGATCCAGCCGATCCTGGGCTCGAAGGAGATCGTGTTCTCGCTCGCCCAGATCGTCGTGGATCCGGCCGCGGGGAGGGATCTGGTCATCACGACGGCGCCCGGGTACCCGATCCCGGAGCGCGGGGCGCGGTTCGCCGGCGCCGAGGTGATCCGTCTGCCCCTGAGGGAAGAGCGAGGATTCCTCCCCGACCTCGACTCCGTCTCCCAGGATGCCTGGGCCCGGGCGTCGATCCTGTGGCTCAACTACCCGAACAACCCGACGGGCGCCGCCGCGCCGCCCGCGTTCCTGGAGGATGCGGCCGCGCGGTGTCGCGCGGCGGGGGTGCTGCTCGCGTCGGACGAGGCGTACTCCGAGCTCTGGTTCGGCGATGCGCCGCCGCCCGGCGTGCTCCAGCTCGCCGACCGGACGAACGTGCTGGCGATCAACACGCTGTCCAAGCGATCGTCCATGACCGGGTACCGGAGCGGCTTCGTGGCCGGGGACCAGCGCGTGATCGAGGCGCTCCGTCGCCTCCGCCCCTCGACGGGCGTGACGCCGCAGAGCTTCGTGCAGCGCGCGTCGATCGCTGCCTGGGAGGACGAAGCCCACGTCGCCGAAGCCCGTACGCGGTACGGCGAGAAGCGCCGGGTGCTGCTCGAGGTCTTCGCACGCCACGGCGTCCATGTCGCCGCGAGCGAGGCGACCTTCTACCTTTGGGTGGCCGTTCCGGGCGGGCGGCTCTCGTACGACTGGACCCTCGAGCTGCTGGATCGCGGCGACATCCTGGTGGCGCCCGGATCGTTCTTCGGGCCCGAGGGTGAAGGGTACGTTCGGATGGCCATGGTGCCGACGCTCGCACGCTGCGAGCACGCCGCAGAGGTGCTCGACGGTCTCCTCGCGGAGGTCCGCGCGTGAGCCTCGTCGAGGGGCTGCCCGAGAGGGTCGAGCGCAGTTGGCGCGACGTCGCGCGGGACGGTGAGGCGTCGATCGACCGCGAGGCGGTGGAGGCGACGGTCGGTCTCCTCGATCGCGGCGAGCTCCGGGTGGCGCAACCCGACGGTGACGGGGCGTGGACGGTCAATGCCTGGGCCAAGCAGGCGGTGCTTCTGTACTTCCGGGTCCGGGGGCTCGAGACCACCGAGGTCGGGCCTTTCGAGTACCACGACCGGCTGCCGCTGAAGCACGGCTACGACGAACAGGACGTTCGCGTCGTGCCGCCGGCCACCGTCCGGTTCGGCGCGCATCTCGAGCCGGGCGTCGTGCTGATGCCGAGCTACGTCAACATCGGGGCCTACGTCGGCTCCGGCACCATGGTCGACACGTGGGCAACGGTCGGGTCCTGCGCACAGATCGGCGCCGGCGTCCACCTCTCGGGCGGCGTCGGGATCGGCGGCGTCCTCGAGCCGCTGCAGGCCGCCCCGGTCGTGATCGAGGACGGCGCCTTCATCGGGTCGCGATGCATCGTCGTCGAGGGGGTGCACGTCGGCCGTCGGGCGGTGCTCGGCGCCGGGGTCGTCCTCACGGCGAACACGCCGGTGATCGACCCCCGGGGTGACACGCCGGTCGAGTTCCGCGGACACGTGCCTCCGGATGCGATCGTCGTCCCGGGGACGCGGCCCAAGAGCTTCCCCGCGGGGGACTACGGGATGCCGTGCGGTCTCATCATCGGCGAGCGGACCGAAGCGACCGACGACAAGGTGCGGCTGAACGACCTGCTCCGCGACGCCGGGTCTTCGATGGGCTGATGTCGGAGGGACGGCAGACCCAGACGCGGCAGGTCGACCGGATCGTCGAGTCGCCGATCGCCGAGACGTGGCGCTCGATCGCGCACGAGCGCGCGGTCCTGGTCGGCGTCGGACCCGGGATGCGGGAGGAGGATCTCGATGAGCTGGCCGCGCTCGCTGGGTCTGCCGGCGCCGAGCCGGTCGGCAGGCTCGTCCAGAGCCGCGCCACCCCCGATCCGCAGTTCTGGATCGGCAAGGGGAAGGTGAACGACCTCCACGACCTGCTGCACGGAGCCGGGGCCGGGCTCGTCATCTTCGATGACGAGCTCGGCCCCGGCCCCCTCCGCTCGCTGGAGGCCCGCCTGAAGGTCAAGGTCCTGGACAGGACGGCGCTGATCCTGGACATCTTCGCGTTGCACGCGAACTCGAAGGAGGGCAAGGCCCAGGTCGAGCTGGCCCAGCTCAACTACCTCCTCCCACGCCTCCGCGGCTGGGGCGAGGCGATGAGCCGCCTAGGCGGCGGGATCGGCACCCGTGGCCCCGGCGAGACGAAGCTCGAGATCGACCGCCAGCACATCCGCCGCCGGATCGCGAAGCTGCGGCGCGACGTGAAGGACCTGCGGAAGGCGCGGGACGTCAAGCGCGCCCAGCGACAGCGCTCGAGCATCCCGCAGGTCGCGATCGTCGGCTACACGAACGCCGGTAAGTCCACGCTGATGCGTCGACTCACCGGCGCCGACGTGATCGTGGCGGATCAGCTCTTCGCGACGCTCGATCCGACGACGCGCCGGATCGCGCTCCCGGGCGGTCGCCACGCGACGATCAGCGACACGGTCGGATTCGTGTCCAAGCTCCCGCACGATCTGGTGGAGGCGTTCCGGTCCACGCTCGAGGAGGTCACGCTCGCGGACATGCTGCTCCACGTCGCGGATGCGTCGTCGCGCGACCTCGACGGCCAGATCCAGGCCGTGCGCCGCGTGCTCGAAGAGATCGGCGCGGCGAACATGCCCGAGGTCGTGGCGCTCAACAAGATCGACCGGCTCCGCGGCAGCGAACGCGCACGGCTCGCGACGCGCTTCTCCGGGTCCGTCCCGGTGTCGGCCGTGACGGGGGAGGGGGTGACGGGGCTCCTCGAGGCCGTGGGTGCCGCCGCGCCGAACCCGCCGGTCGAGGTGCAGGTCCTGATCCCGTGGGCGAGAGGCGACCTGGTGGCGATGCTGTACGACGAGGCGGAGGTCCTCAAGGCGGAGGCGGAGCCGGACGGGACACGGGTTCACGCCCGCGTCGGTCTCCGAGAGCTGGCGGCGGTCCGGGAGCACCTGGTAGCGCCGCCAGCCACGCAGCCGGAGGGCTAGGCCATCGGGGAGCCGATCGACCAGAGCGTGGGATCGTCCCAGTTCCCGACGATCACCTTGTCGGGATCCTGGCCCTTCGACTCCGCGAACCGCAGCGCCATCAGTTGGAGGCGCGCCACGTAGGGGATCTGCGCGAGCACGATCGGCAGCGATGAGGGCTCTGCGAGCCGGGTCACACCGATCCCCTCGCTCTCGGCCGCTCGGGCGATGCCCTCGACGAGCCCGTCCTCGTCGGGCGTGGTGAGCGCCAATACATGGTCCTCCGCGGTGAGGGGCACGGCGGTGCCGTGCAGAAGGAACTCGGCGTCGTAGCCCTCGGCGAGGGTCCGGGAGGCCTCGCGTACCTTGAGGGCGCCTTCGCGGGCCGTGACGGCGGAATGGCCCGCCCCGACGATCGTGAGGATCCGGCCGGGAACCGTCATGCCGTCCGTTCCGGGCGCCTCGAGCGCGTTGCGGACGCTCCCGGGCACCAGGGCCAGCGTCTCGGCGTTGACCGAGTCCGCGCCCATCGCCGCGGCGAGCATGCCGAGCGCGAGCAACGCCGTGGTGTAGCTGACGGTGTACGTCTCGGACGACTCCTTCTCGACGGTCTGGATCGCGTCGTTGAAAGGGGCGCCGTCGCGGCAGATCGTGATCGTCTGCAGACCCGCGGAGAACGCCAGGGCCCGGGCGGCGAGCGCGTACGCCGTCTCGCCGGTGTGGGTGATGATGACGACGCCGTCCTGCGGCCCGACGATCGGCGCGTTCTTCACGAACTGCATCGAGGACACGGCATGGGCGGACCTGCCGGCGTCCTGCAGCATCGCGGCGCCGAGGTTCGCGGCGTGCTGGCTCGTCCCCGTCCCGACGACCCAGATCCGCCGCACGCGGTGGAGCGCCTCGGCAGCGGCGTGGACCTGCGCCTTCACCGCGCCCGACGTGAGGATGCGCTCGAGCTCGTCGGGTTGCGAACGGATCTGATGCTCGAGCTGCGTGGCGGGTTGCGACATGTGGTGGCGGGCTCCTCGGGAGTCGGTGGCCGGAGCCTAGCCGACTTCAGAGCCGCCTGAGAACGGCAACCACCTTGCCGAGGATCCGGCCGTCCACCATCTCGAACGGCTCGAGCGTGGGGTTCTCGGGGATCAGCATCACGCGTGGCCCGTCGTGCCCGAGCCGCTTGACGGTCGCCTCCTCCTCGGCCGGTCCGGGCAGCAACGCCGCCACGATGTCGCCGTCGTCGGCGTTGTCTTGGCTCCGGACGACGACGAGGTCGCCGTCCAGGATCCCCGCATCGATCATGGAACTGCCGCCGATGCGGAGGGCGAAATGCTCCCCGCCCCGCACGAATCCCGCGGGGACGGAGAGATAGTCATCGACGTGCTCGGCGGCGAGGGTCGGCGTCCCGGCGGCGATCTTCCCGACGAGGGGGACCACCGTCGCGTCGACGCGGGCTTCCGCGGCCAACGTCATCGCGCGAGGCTTGGTCGGGTCCTTGGTCAACAGTCCCGCCCGCTGGAGGTTGGCGAGCTGCGCGTGGACCGACGAGGACGAGGTCAGACCGACGGCCTCGCCGATCTCGCGAACGGTCGGGGGATAGCCGCGCTCCTGCACGGTCGACGCGATGAAGTCGAGGATCCGCTGCTGCCGAGGCGTGATGTCAGACACCGTCGCTACCCTCCTGCTCGGTGGGCCGGAACGTATCACCGGCTCCGGGGGAGCGCAAACATATGTTCGATTCTGCCCTTGACTTCGAACACGTGTTCGGGCATCGTCACTCCGTGGTCGCGGCCAAGGTCCGGAGACGTCGGGCGTTCGTGGTGACGGGCTTCCTCCTGCTCAGCCTGGCGCTGCCGGCGGCCTCCCGCGCGATCGCGGGCGGCGGGGAACCCTCCTCGACCTCGTACGTCGTCCAGGCGGGCGACACGCTGTGGTCGATCGCGGTGCGCCAGGCTCCGGGCAGGGACCCGCGCGTGGTCGTCGACACGATCGTTCGAGCGAACGCCGTGGATCCCGGGAGGCTCGTGCCGGGCCAGGAGCTCCGGCTCCCCGCCTAGTCGTTGACGCCACACCATGTGGCGGCTACCGTTCGCGCGACCACAACATCTTGTGGCCCGATCGCATGCGATGCCCATGGTGCCGAGCCGATGACGACCGCGTGGTCGATTCCCGTCCCGCGGACGGGGGAGGAGCCATCCGGCGGCGCCGCGTCTGCCAGGCCTGTGGCCGCCGGTTCACCACCTACGAACGGATCGAAGAGGTCGGGCTCCTCGTCACCAAGCGGGACGGGACCCGGGAGCCGTTCGACCGCGCCAAGCTCGAGGGCGGGATACGGAAGGCGCTCGCCGGCAGGCCCATCTCCCCGATCCAGGTCGAGCAGATGGTGGAGCGAATCGAAGGGCGGGTCCGCCGCAAGGGCCCGACCGTGACGTCGCAGCAGGTCGGGGCGGAGGTCCTCACGGCGCTGCAGAAGGCGGACGAGGTCGCGTACCTGCGGTACGCGAGCGTCTACAAGGCCTTCCAGGGAACGGCCGACTTCGAGCGTGAACTGGGACTTCTGTTGGAGAAGAAGGAGCCCGCCAACCGCCGTTCCCGGTGATCGGTCCACGCGTCCGCCCGTCAAGCCGCGCCGCCGTGAGATACTAGATGTAGTGGTCGTCAAGGAATCAGCCCACAACCCCTTGACGATGTCGGCGACGCGGTCCATGATGCCCGAGCGCGAATGACAGACCTGTAACTACATCGTTCGCGTTCATGTCGGATCGGAAGGAGGGGTATCGGTGGCGACTCGCGAGGGAGACGTCGAGGTGATCCGTGAGGGGCTGACCTTCACGCGGTTCTTCACCAAGGATGGGACGCACCCGTTCGACCAGATCGACTGGGAGACCCGGGACGCGGTGATCCCCAACTACAAGGAAGGCGGCAACGCCTTCGAGCAGCGCGACGTGGAGTTCCCCCGGTCGTGGTCCCAGAACGCCACCAACATCGTCGCCCAGAAGTACTTCCGCGGCACCCTCGACACGCCGCAGCGCGAGACGTCGGTCCGTCAGCTGATCGCCCGCGTCGTCGACACGATCACCGGGTGGGGGCGCAAGAACGCGTACTTCGCCACGGAGGCCGACGCGCAGGTGTTCGCCGAGGAGCTCACGCATCTCCTGGTGAACCAGCGCGCCGCCTTCAACTCTCCCGTCTGGTTCAACGTGGGTGTCGCCGACACACCGCAACAGTGCTCGGCCTGCTTCATCCTCGCCGTCGACGACCACATGTCGTCGATCCTCAACTGGTACGTCGAGGAAGGGACCATCTTCAAGGGCGGGTCCGGATCGGGGATCAACCTGTCCCGGCTGCGGTCCTCCAAGGAGGGGCTCGCGGGCGGCGGAACGGCGTCCGGACCAGTCAGCTTCATGCGGGGCGCCGACGCTTCCGCGGGCACGATCAAGTCGGGCGGCAAGACGCGCCGCGCGGCCAAGATGGTGATCCTGGACGTCGACCACCCGGACGTCCGCGATTTCATCTGGTGCAAGGCGACCGAGGAGCGCAAGGCGCGAGCGCTCCAAGAGGCCGGCTTCGACATGGATCTGGACGGCAAGGACAGCTACTCGATCCAGTATCAGAACGCCAACAACTCGGTCCGCGTCACGGACGAGTTCATGCAGGCGGTGCTCGAGGATCGCGACTGGAAGCTGAAAGCCGTCACGACCGGCGAGCCGCTCGAGACGACGCGCGCCCGGGACCTGATGCGAGACGTGGCGCTCGCGGCGTGGGAATGCGCGGACCCCGGCATGCAGTACGACACCACGATCAACGAATGGCACACCTGCCCCGCCAGCGGCCGGATCAACGCGTCCAACCCCTGCAGCGAGTACATGCACCTGGACAACAGCGCCTGCAACCTGGCGAGCCTCAACCTGATGACCTTCCTCGACGCCGAGGGCAACTTCGACGTCGTCAGCTTCAAGCACGCCGTGCAGATCATGTTCACCGCCCAGGAGATCCTGGTCGGGGAGTCCGACTACCCGACCGACAAGATCGGTGAGAACGCGCGGGCGTTCCGCCAGCTGGGGCTCGGCTACGCCAACCTCGGGGCCCTGTTGATGGCGCGGGGACTCCCGTACGACTCGGATCAGGGGCGCGCGTGGGCGGGCGCGATCACGGCGATCATGACGGGCTGGGCCTATCGCACCAGCGCGCAGATCGCCGAGGTGACCGGTCCGTTCGCCGGGTACGCACCCAACGCCGACGCGATGCTCCGCGTGATGCGCAAGCACCGCGCCGCCGCGGATGAGATCGACCCCGACCTGGTGCCGGAAGGGCTGCTGTCGGCGGCCAAGCAGTCGTGGGACGAGGCGATCGCCCTCGGCCAGATCCACGGGTACCGCAACGCCCAGGCGAGCGTCCTGGCGCCCACCGGGACGATCGGTCTGATGATGGACTGCGACACGACCGGCATCGAGCCCGAGCTGGCCCTCGTCAAGACCAAGAAGCTCGTCGGCGGCGGCACGATGCAGTTCGTC
>JBKOZW010000148.1:0-2498 GCA_046726095.1 Actinomycetota bacterium | reverse complement strand
AGCGTCGCGAAGACGAGGTGGCCCGTCTCCGCGGCCGTGATCGCGGTCGCGATCGTCTCGA
Organism: Actinomycetota bacterium; assembly: GCA_046726095.1. Lineage (GTDB taxonomy): Bacteria > Actinomycetota > UBA4738 > UBA4738 > HRBIN12 > AC-51. The sequence continues at coordinate 2,437 of JBKOZW010000148.1, read as the reverse complement.
GGTCACGCATCTCGCCGACCAGGATCACGTCGGGGTCCTGGCGCAGCACGTGCTTCAGCGCGGACGAGAAGCTGTGCGTGTCGGCGCCGATCTCCCGCTGGTTCACCACGCACTTCTTGTGCTTGTGGAGGAACTCGATCGGGTCCTCGACGGTCATGATGTGGCCCGATCGCTCGTTGTTCACCACGTCGACCATCGCGGCCAGCGTCGTCGACTTCCCCGAGCCTGTCGGTCCGGTCACAACCACGAATCCGCGCGGGAACCGCGCGAGGTCCGCGGCGACCGGTGGGAGTCCCAGATCCACCACGTTCTTGATGTCGAAGGGAATCACGCGGAAGACCGCCCCCACGGCGTCCCGCTGCATGAACACGTTCACACGGAAGCGGGCGCGGCCCGGGAGCGAGTACGACATGTCGAGCTCGAGCTCTTGCTCGAAGCGCTCCCGCATCTTCTGGGGCAGGATCGCGTAGATCATGCCCTGGAGGGAGCGGGGGGACATCAGGGGGTATTCCTCGAGCCGTTCGAGCTCGCCGTGGATCCGGACGGTGGGCGGGGTGCCCGCCGTCAGATGCAGGTCCGAACCGTTCAGATCCAGGAGCCGGCCCAGAAGCTCGGGAACCGGAACCTGGATATCGTCCTCGGGAGGGGCAACCGTGCTCATCCTCACTTCACCACCCTTGCGACCTCGTCCAACGATGTGATGCCCATACGGGCTTTCTCCAGGCCGTCGTCGCGGAGGGTCATCATCCCCTGCTGTATCGCGACAGCCCTGATGGCATCGGCAGAGGAACGCTCCACCGTGAGCCTTTCGATCTCTTCGCTCATCTGCATGACCTCGTAGAGCCCGATCCGACCCCGGTAGCCGGTGTTGGCGCAGGCGGCGCAGCCTTGCGCCTTGAACAGCTGCGGGATCTCCGGCCACAGCCAATCGGGGTACCCGGCGGCAAGCAACTCGGGCTGTTCCGGGTGGTAGGGCACCTTGCAGCGTTCACAGAGCTTGCGCGCCAAACGTTGTGCGACGATCGCGTCGATCGCCGAGGCGACCAGGAAGGTCTCCACGTCCATCTCGACGAGCCGAGTGATGGCCGACGGGGCGTCGTTCGTGTGCAGCGACGACAGGACGAGGTGCCCGGTGAGGGCGGCCTCGATCGCGATCACGGCGGTCTCCCGGTCGCGGATCTCGCCGATCAGGACGATGTCCGGGTCAGCACGGAGGATCGATCGCAGCGCGCTCGCGAAGGTGAGCCCCGCCTTCGGATTCACCTGCATCTGGTTGACGCCGGCGAGCCGGTACTCGACGGGGTCCTCGACGGTGATGATGTTCTTCGCTTCCTCGTTGAGGATGTTGAGCGTCGAGTACATCGTGGTCGACTTCCCGGACCCGGTCGGCCCGGTCACCAGGATCGCTCCGTACGGCTTCTTGAAGGACTCCGAGAAGCGCTTGTACGAGTCCTCCAGGAACCCGAGGTCCTCCAAGGCGAGCAGCGCGTTCGACTTGTCCAGGATCCGGATCACGACCTTCTCGCCGAAGACCGTCGGGAGCGTTGCGAGACGGAGGTCCAGGGCGCGCCCCCCGACCTTCATCGAGATGCGGCCGTCCTGGGGCACGCGCTTCTCGGCGATGTTCAGGTCCGCCATCACCTTGAGCCGGCTGATCAGCCCGCCCTGGATGTTCTTCGGGGCCGGCGGCATCGGCTCGTGGAGCACGCCGTCGACGCGGAAGCGGATCCGCACGTTGCGCTCCCCCGGCTCCAGGTGGACGTCCGAGGCGCGGTCGCCGACGGCCTGCGTCATGATCGCATTGACGAGCTTGACGATGGGGGCGTCCTCGAGCGCCTCCTCCAGGTCGGCGGTGGTCTCGCCCTCCGCGGCCTCGGCGGCGATCGTCGCCATCGCTTCGACCTGCGAGTCCATGCCCGCGAACTTCTGGATCGCCTGCTCGACGTCGTTCGCGGTGGCGACCACCGGCTGGACCTCGCGTCCGGTGATCGTGCGGATGTCGTCGAGCGCGTAGACGTTCGCCGGATCGGACATCGCGACGAGGAGACGGCCGTCGCGCTCCCCGATCGGGATCGCCCGGTACCGGCGGGACAGCGCCTCCGGAAGCAACACCGTCGCGGTCGCGTCGATCGGGAACTCGTTGAGATCGACGAATTCGAGCCCGACCTGTTCCGCGAGTGCGCGGACCAGGTCGGCTTCCTTGATCATGCCCATGTCGATCAGGACGCGACCCAGCGACTTGGGTGTCTTGCGGTGCTCCTCGAGCGCGGTCTCGAGTTGTTCGGGGGTGATGTAGCCGAGCTCGATGAGGATCTGGCCGAGCTGCTTCGACTTCCGCTTGACCGTCGTCATCGATGCGCCTCGAGGCCCGTTCGGGCTAGGTCGTTGGTGGGCTTCAGCTGTTGTCTTCGTCACCGTCCTCGTTCAGCTGAAGCAG
>JBKOZW010000147.1:0-11023 GCA_046726095.1 Actinomycetota bacterium | reverse complement strand
GTGAGCCGCTCAGCGTGTCCGAGCGCCACGAGTCCCACGTCTCGTCGCGCATCGCGTCGCCGGGGAAGGAGGCGCGGGCGCGCTGGAAGCGCGCCCGCGCCTCCACCGCGGGCGCGCCGACGATCCCGTACAGCCCGACGGTGCGGCGGAAGGTGTCGAGGTCACGGCCCTCTCGCTCGCAGGCGCGGGCGACGTCCACGAGCGCCGCTCCGTACCTCTCCGGTGCGACGCGCCACACCTCGTTCCAGCCGGCCGCGTGCCGCGCGGCGAGCCGGAGCAGCCGGGGACCGCCCTTGCCGCCGAGCCAGATCGGGAAGGGGTCCTGGACCGCGTGCGGCAGCGGCGACGCGTCCGCGAGTCTCTGCGTCAGCTCCACCAGGACACGTTCGAGCTCGTCGAAGCGCTCGCGCACGGAACCGAACGGGTAGTCGAACGCGGTGAACTCGTCCTCGAGCCACCCCGCGCCGAGACCCAGTTCGAACCGACCGGCGCTCAACCGGTCGATCGTCGCGGCCGCCTTCGCGACGAGCGCGGGTGGACGGAACCCGGCGGCGAGGACGATCACGCCCAGCCGGACCCGGGTCGTCGCCGCGGCGATCCCCGCGAGTGCGGTCAGCGGTTCGAGCGCGGCGATGGGAGCCGGATCGGCACCGTAGCGACCGAACGAGTAGAAGAAGTGGTCCGAGAGCCAGACCGAATCGAAGCCGAGCTCCTCCGCGCGGCGCGCCCACGCCGTCGCGTCGTCGAACCGGATCTCGCCCGTCGCCAGGGAGAAGCCGTACTGGGGGATCGCGAGACCGAAGCGCATCGCGCCGAGCATACGGAGCGGCGCGCGAGGGGGGTCGTCAGCCGGCCGGCGGCGGGTGCGAGGTCGTCAGCCGGCCGGCGGCGCCGGCGCGAGCGACCCCGTCAGAACGATGTGGCCCCTCGCGTCTCGCACGATCACGCGCTCGAACCGCGAAAGGTTCCTCCCGACGGTTCGCGCCTCCATCGCGCCGCCGCCGCGATCGAGCGAGTTGATCCGTGCGATCTCGAACGCGTTCCCGCGACCGTCCGTCAGGAACACGAGGTACGGGACGCGCTTCGCGGCCAGGCCGTTGACCCACACCACGACCTGATCGTCGGCGTTGGGAGACGCGAGCGACAGCGCCGCTCCGCCCCCGTCGGAGCCTTCGGTGGCGGCGAGGGTGCCGATCTGCGGCTGGATGTCCGGGTCGATCACGGCTGCGGTCCGGATCGTCCTCAGGATCGCCGCCTGGAACTTGGCGAGCGCGTCTTCCTGCTGCGCCCCCCGCGTGGCCGGATCGACCGGTGAACCGTCGCGGCGTGCGAGCACCGCGCCGGCGCTCAGCCCGGCGACCGTCAAGGCCGCGGCCACGAGCACCACGCCGACCCGCCGGCCTGGGCGCCGCCCGGCCTTGGCCGACGAGGATGGGGCGGCAACCCTTCGGACGGCGCCGACCACCCGCTCCTCCAGCTCCGATCCCGGGTGGGCGGGCGCGAGGGCGAACGCCATGGTCGCCGCGGCCCGCTCGAGGTCGCGCGCCTCCTTCCGGCACGCCGCGCACCACGCGAGGTGTCGCTCGATCGCGGTCGCGTCGTGATGATCCACGACGCCGAGCGCGTGCTCGGGGAGACGGTCCCGGACGGCGGGGCAGTTCACGACTGCTCCTTCAGCTCGTTCGCCCTGCGGACCTTGATCAGCGCGGAGCGGAGCCTCGTCTTGACGGTGCCGAGCGGGATCCCGTCCGCCTCGGCGATCTCTCGCGCGGTCATCCCACGGAAGTACACCCGCGCGATCAGCCGCTTCTCGCCGACGGACAGCGATGCGAGCGCGCGGATCGCTTCGTCGCGTTCCATCAAGACGTATTCCTCGTCATCGCCGGGAACGTCAGGTACCTCGTCCACGAGGACGAGGTGAGGGCGTGAGACGCCGGTCTCGCGTCGCAGCCGGTCCACGGCGAGGTTGTGCGCGATCGTCATGAGCCAGGTCGACAGTCGTCCGCGCTGCGGATCGAACCGAGCAGCCTTGCGCCAGGCGGTGAGGAAGACGTCCTGGGTGAGCTCTTCGGCGGCCTCTCGGGACCCAAGCAGACGCATCCCCATGGTGTAGACGGGGCGGCCGAAACGTTCGTAGAGAGCGCGGATCGCAGCATCCTCACCGGCAAGGAGTCCTTCCATCAGCTGCTGCTCCTCCCGAGGGAGCAACGGCCCTTCATGTCCAACGCGTCCCTGCACGAGGGACTCCTTCCACTTCTTACGTGGCCGCCGTGGCGGGGAGCTTGCCTCCGGCACGATGGTCGCACGCCGTTCGCCGAACCGCCATCGTCGATCTCCCTGCCTTCGTCGCCGGAGGGTCACAGGCGTAGGCTCGCAACAGGAACGCAACAAGCGAACCGGCGCGGATCCCGTGCCGAAAGCCTGTTGTCGAAAGGGGAAACACGGTGAGGGGTCGCGCCGCAGCCCGGGTCGCGGGACTGGCGCTCGGGGCTTCGTTGGTCTCGGTCGCGGTGTCGGGACAGGTCGCGGCCCACGCCCAGACCGTCGCTCAGGGCTCCGGCGCCCAGGGCTCCGCGCCGTTGATCGTCTCGCTGACACTCGACGGCGTCGTGGACCCCTTCACCGCCGACTACCTGACCTCGAACGTCGCGCGCGCGGAGGCGGACGGCGCGGAGGCGGTCTTGGTGACGATGGACACCCCCGGCGGACTCGGGTCGTCGATGGACGAGATCACGCAGTCCTTCCTGAACTCGACGATCCCCGTGATCGTCTACGTCGCTCCGAGCGGAGCGAGGGCCGCGTCGGCCGGCGCGTTCATCCTCTTGTCCGCGCCCGTAGCCGCGATGGCCCCCGGGACCAACGTCGGCGCCTCCACGCCGATCGGCCTGTCCGGCGGCGACCTGTCAGGGACCCTCGGCGAGAAGGTGACGAACGACGCGACCGCCAAGATCCAGGCTCTCGCGGAGACGTACGACCGCAACGCCGAGGTCGCTGCGACGTTCGTGACGGAGGCCGCGAGCATCACTGCCGAACAGGCGCTCTCGGACGATGTGATCGACGTCATCGCGCCCACCTTCGAGGACCTGCTCACCCAGCTCGACGGGAGGTCGGTCCAGCTCGGGAACGAACAGAGCGTCACGCTGCAGACCGCGGGCGCACAGCTCGACGAGCGGACCATGGGAGCCTTCGTCGGCTTCCTCCATACGCTGCTCGACCCCAACCTGGCGTTCATCTTCTTCTGGCTGGGACTCGGCCTGATCGTCCTCGAGATCATCGTGCCCGGTCACATCTTCTCGGGGACGATCGGGACGATCCTGCTCCTCGCATCGCTCGCGTCGTTTGGGTTCCTGCCCGTCCGGTTCATCGGGCTCGCGTTCCTGATCGCCTCCGTCGTCTGCTTCGTGCTGGAGTTGAAGGCTCCCGGGCTCGGGATCTGGGGGTTGCTGGGGCTCGTCTTCCTCCTGCTCGGTGGCTGGTTCCTGTACGACCGCGCCGGCGGGGTCGAGGTCTCGCCGTGGGCGCTCGGGGGCGTCGCGATCTTCGCCGGGATCTTCTTCGGGATCGTCGTGGCGGCGGCGCTGAAGATCCGCCACGAGCCGTCCGCCTGGAACCGGACCGTGATCGGCCAGGAGGGCATGGCCCTCCCGGCCGGCGTCGGCCCGAACGGAGGAATCGTGCGGGTCGCCGCCGAGGAATGGAGAGCCGTCTCGCCGTCGGGGCCGATCCCGGGCGGCGCCAAGATCCGCGTCCTCTCGCTCGACGGGCTGGTGCTCACCGTCGAGCCGCTCACCGGTGAGCACGCCTCGCCCGGCGCTCCCGCGCCGGTCACGGAAGGAGGGAACACCTGATGGGAGCGGTGGCGCTCGTCCTGCTCGTTCTCGTGCTGCTGTTCGTGATCCTGTTCCTGTTCAACGCGATCAAGATCGTGCCGGAGTACCAGCGCTTGGTCGTGTTCCGGCTCGGCAAGCTCCGATCCACTCGCGGCCCCGGGCTGGTGATCCTGATCCCGTTCATCGAACGCGGGATCAAGGTCGACCTCCGAGAGTTCTACCTGGAGATCCCCCGGCAGGATTCGATCACCAAGGACAACGCGTCGATCTCGATCGACTTCATCCTCTATTACAAGGTGATCGATCCGGCGTCCTCGGTCGTCCAGGTATCCAACTTCGCGGGCGCGGCGACCAACATCGCGGCGACCACCCTGCGCGCCGTCGTCGGGGACATCCTCCTGGACGATGTCCTGGCCAAGCGCGACGAGATCAACAGCCTGCTGCGTGTGAAGCTGGACGAGGTGACCGAGCGATGGGGCGTGAAGGTCACGAACGTCGAGATCCGCGAGATCACGCCTCCCCCGTCGGTCCTGGAAGCGATGACGCGGCAGATGTCCGCGGAGCGGACGCGCCGTGCCGTCGTGCTGGAGGCGGACGGGCAGAAGCAGGCCGCGATCACCGTCGCCGAGGGGAACAAGCAGTCGGCGATCCTGAACGCGGAGGGCTCGAAGCAGTCGGCCATCCTCACCGCCGAGGGGGACCGTCAGGCCGCGATCCTGCGGGCGGAGGGCTTCTCCCAGGCCCTGCAGCGGATCTTCGAGATCGCGAGCACCGTCGACGACAACACGATGCGGCTGCAGTACCTGGACGCGCTCAAGCAGCTCGGCGGGTCCCCGTCGTCCAAGGTCGTCGTGCCGATGGAGCTCTCGGGGCTCGTGTCGACGTTCACGGCGATCGCCGAAGCGGCCTCGACGAACGGCTCGGGGTCCGACCGGTAAGACCCAGGAGGGGGAGGGCGTCGGGAACCCCGACGCCCTCCCGAGCGTAGAAGGTCGGATCGTGACGCAGCCCACCGACCGGGCCCTTGCGAAGGAGGCATCGCTCGTCGAGCGCTCGCGCGACGGCGACGACCGGGCCTTCGGCGAACTGGTGACGCGGTACCAGGCGCTCGCCGCCCGCGTCGCCCGGCTCGTCGCGCCGGGCTGCGACGTCGAGGACGCGGTCCAGGAGGCCTTCGTGAAGGCGTGGTACGCGATGCCCCGGTTCCGGCCCGGCGCGGCTTTCCGGCCATGGATCTGCCGCATCGTTGCGAACGAGGCGCGGAACCGGGGGCGGTCGGCGCGGCGCCGTGACGCGCTGGTCCTCCGCGAGGCGGCGACCGGCGCCGCGCCGACCGCCCCGACCCCCGAAGGCGAGTCACTCGCCCGCGAGGATGCCGAGGCCCTCGTGCGCGCGATGAATCGGCTCCGGCCGGACGACCGCATCGTGATCGCCTACCGCTGGCTGCTCGATCTGAGCGAGGCCGAGATGGCCGACGCGCTGGACGTGCCGCCGGGGACGGTGAAGTCCCGTCTGTCCCGCGCGATGACGAAGCTCAGGACCGAGGTCGCCGCCGAGGGGGTGCGACCGTGAGCGTTGAACGCCTGACGCGCATGGACGACGAGGAGCTCGGCCGCTCCCTCCGCGCGCTCGAGCCGATGCTCCTCGTGCCGCGCGCGCCCGACGTCACCGGTGCGGTGTCGGATGCGATCCGAGCCGGACGCCGCCCGCGCCGGCACGTCGCGTCCGGCGTTCGCTTCGCGATCCTGGTCGCCGCGGCGCTCCTGCTGCTCGCGACGGCGGCGGCCGCGACGCGATGGGTGATCGACCTCGGCGGCATCACGATCCAGCCGCCGGTCACGACGAGCCCCTCGATCTCCCGGCCGCCGTTGACCGGCCCGGCGTTCGGCGAACCGATGCGCCTCGCGCGCGCGGAGACCGCGGCCGGCTTCCGCGCGATCGTCCCCCCGGAGCTCGGCCGGCCCGACCGGGTCTGGCTGGCGAGTGGCGACGAGCCGGACAGCGTGGTGATCGCGATGGCGTGGTTCCCCCGCGCGGATCTGCCGCAGATCCGGGGGACGCCGTACGGCGCGTCCTTGATCGAGGTCCAGGGCACCGCCGATCTGGTCGCGAAGCGCATCGACGTCCGCTTCGTCGAGCTGGCCGCGCCCGACACGTATTGGATCCACACCGAGCATGAGGTCGAGCTCCTGACCGGCGACGAGACGCGCGTGTTCGTCGTGACGGGCAACGTCCTGGTCTGGCAGGACGGAGACCTCGCGCTCCGGCTCGAGACCGACCTGCCCAAGGCGGACGCGCTCGCGATCGCGGATCTCCCTGGCTGAAGCCGGAACCTCCCGGAGCCCGTCGGTGTATCCACACCGAACCGTCCACCGACCGGGCTCCCGAAGGAGGTTCCGATGCGAACGACGATGAAGCTCGTGACCGCCTTCGCGCTCGCCGTTGCCCCGGTGGTCGCCGCCGCCGGCCCGGCACGGGCCGGCGGCGGCGGCTGCTACGACGGTGTGACGCGGGGCACGGGGACGACGATCAGGATCGTCGACGCCTGCTTCACCCCAACGATCCTGCACGTGAAGCCAGGCGAGACCGTGACGTGGGTCAACGACGACAAGTTCGTCCACAACATCACGGCCAACGGGTGGGGTCACTTCGACAACCTCCAGCCACTCGAGCGGTATGCGGCGACCTTCGACCAGAGCGGGCTCTATCCCTTCGCGTGCACGTTGCACCCTGGGATGTCCGGGGTGATCGTCGCCGGTTCGGGTGACGGACCCGGGAACGGGGCGCCCGTTGACGTGGGCGCACCGATCGAGGCGGCGGCGCCAGCGGCGCTGGCGAGCGACGTGGTGTCCGAGTCGGCGTCGAACGGCTGGGCGGCGCCCGCGGCGGTCGGCCTGCTGCTGGGTCTGATCGCGGGACTGGCGATCGCGGAGGTTCGGAGGAGGGCGACCGGGACCTGAGCTACGCGTGGACCGCGATGCCGGCCTGCTGCATCGCGAGTTCGAAGTCGTGCCGGCTCGTCACCGCCTGCATCGCGTCTTCGACCGAGACGGTCCCGTCCTGGATCAACCGCAACAGCCACTGATCGAACGTGACCATACCGTAGTACGCGCCGTCCTTGATCACGTCCTTGATCTCGGAGGTCTTGTCGGGGTCCTCGATCCGCTCCGCGACGCGGCCGGTATTGACGAGCACCTCGAGCGCGGGGACGCGCCCGCCGGTGACCGTCGGGACGAGCCGCTGCGACACGATCCCTCGGAGGCTCGCCGCGAGCGCCAGCCGGATCTGCTTCTGCTGGTAGGGCGGGAAGAAGTCGATCACGCGGTTCACGGTCTCCGTCGCGTCGGTCGTGTGCAGCGTCGACAGGACGAGGTGACCCGTCTCGGCGGCCTGGAGCGCCGCGCGGACGGTCTCCGTGTCGCGCATCTCCCCGATCAGGATCACGTCGGGGTCCTGCCGCAGTGCCGCCCGGAGCGCCGACAGGAAGTCTTCGGTGTCGTTGCCGATCTCACGCTGGTTGATCGACGCCACGTCGTCCTTATGGAGCACCTCGATCGGGTCCTCGATCGTGACGATGTGCACCGGCTTCGTCGCGTTGATGTAGGAGATCATCGCCGCGAGCGTCGTCGTCTTGCCCGAGCCGGTCGGCCCGGTCACCAGGATCAGCCCTCGGTGCTCGTCGGCGAGTGTGCGGATGGCGTCCGGCAGTCCGATCTCCTCGAACGACGGTCCGCCGAAGCGGAGCTTCCGCAGCACCATCGAGACCGAGCCCCGCTGGCGGAAGACGTTCGCGCGGAACCGACCCACGTTCGCGACCGAGTACGCGAAGTCGACATCGCCACGGTCGGCGAGGATCGCCCTGCGGTCGGCGGGCACGATCCCGTCGGCGATCGCCTGCGTCTCGAGCGGGCTCAGCGGGTCGCGTTCCAGCCGGATGAGCCCGTGAGGGAGCCGCAGCATGGGTGGCGAACCCACCTTCACATGCAGGTCAGAACCCTCGCCCTTCACGAGCTCTTCGAGCCAGGAGTTGAACTCCGGCACGATCGGCGAGTCGTCTTCCAATGCGAGCACTCCCTCCGTCATCGATCCGATGGCGCAGACCAGACCAGCGCCATGAGGGACATCGGCCCGTTCGGAGGGCGACTTCAGTCCGGGATCGTTGATCACTGCCTCAGAAGAGGTCTGCGGTGATCACGGGCCCGGTCGATCAACCGGTCCGCGCGGTCAGACGGCAGACGGCGCTCCGCTCCGCGAGGGGCTCGAACGAGGTCATCGACAGGGCCGGCCTCGCGGCGCCGAGCATGCCTTCCAGCAGACCCCGGTGGACGGCGCAGACGAGGTCGCGATGTTCGTCGAGCAGGTCCCGGAACGGACAGTCCCGGAGCGTGATCTCCACCGACCGCTTCCCCGTCCGACGGAACCGCGGGGTGAACCCCGCCCGGGCCATCGCGTCCTGCAGCGTCGCGAGGTGGAGGCCGGCGGGACGCTTGGCGCCGGGCCGTGGGACCGTGCGTCCCATCAGGTAGGCCCCCCAGTCGCGCGCCAGCTCCTCGGCGCGATCGCGCTGTTTCGATGTGGTGAGCAACCCCGACAGGATGTCCGCCAGGAGCTTGTGGTCGCGACCCTCACGAGGTTCGACATCGACCGCGACGTAGACCGTCTGGGGCCGGCCCACGCTCGCGTTCGTCCGGGGGTTGTCGTGGGCGACGAGCCCGACCTCCTCCAGGCGCCGGAGATGGGGGCGCAGCGTGTTCGGGTGCAGCGACAGGCGAGTCGAGAGCTCGCGGACCGCCACCGGTCTCCCGGACAGACGGAGGTATCGGTACAGGCGGTACCTCGTGTCGTCGGCGAGCGCCTTGTGCACCTCGATCGCCATCGGCTCCGGCATCGCGTCCTCGTCGTAGACTGGGTTTCCACGGTTCGCACCGTGTTTATGCTCCGAATCGTAGCCGGAGACTCCGAGGACGGATACGGATGGCGATGGTCACCGAACAGCAGGTCCGCGAGGCGCTGCGGGACGTCCGCGACCCAGAGATCGGCAAGCCGATCGAAGACATCGGGATGCTGCAGCGGATCGAGGTCGAGGACGACCTGGTCCACGTCCACGTCCTGCTCACGATCGAGGGGTGTCCTCTCCGCGACCGGATCACGACGGACGTGACGGCCGCCGTACAGCCGCTCGCCGGCGTGGAGCGCGTCGAGGTGACGCTGACGCCCATGAGCGACCAACAGCGCCAGGCGCTCGTCGGCCAGCTCCGCGGCTCGGACGGGCCGGCGGCGCCTACGAAGATCTCGTTCCCGCCCGAGACGGCCCTGATCGCGGTCGCGTCGGGCAAGGGCGGTGTCGGCAAGTCGAGCGTGACGGTCAACCTCGCGTGCGCGATGGCGGCGGACGGGGCCAAGGTCGGGGTCCTCGACGCCGACGTGTGGGGCTTCAGCGTCCCGCGGATGATCGGCGCGGTCGGCAAGCCCGTCGGGTTCGACGACATGATCCTCCCGCTCGAGGCGCACGACGTGAAGGTGATCTCGATGGGGCACTTCGTGCCCGAAGAGACGCCGGTGATCTGGCGCGGGCCGATGCTGCACAAGGCGATCGAGCAGTTCCTGGGCGACGTCTACTGGGGCGACCTGGACTTCCTGATCTGCGACCTGCCACCGGGGACCGGCGACGTCTCGATCTCGCTGGCGTCGTTCATCCCCGGCGCGTCCATGCTCGTCGTGACGACGCCGCAGGAGGCCGCGCGGAAGGTGGCCGAGCGCGCGGGCAAGATGGCCGAGCGGACCAACCTCCGCCCGATCGGCGTGATCGAGAACATGTCGTTCTACGTCTGCCCGCACTGCGGCGAGCGAGAACCGTTGTTCGGCGAAGGCGGCGGGGAGCTCGCCGCGACGACACTCGACGTTCCGCTGATGGCGCGGGTCCCGCTCGTGCCGGCGGTGCGCGAAGGGGGAGACGCGGGGACGCCGATCGTGCTGCGGGACCCGACCTCCCCCGCCTCGATCGCGTTCCGCGAGGCCGCGGACGCCGTGCGGAGGGCCACGAAGTCGAAGGTCGGCAAGCCGTTGTCGCTGACGGCGCGCTAGGAACTCAGCCGAGCTCGGCGGCGTCCGGCGCCACGTCGTCGCTCCCCGTTTCAGCCTCGCCACGGCGTTCCGGCGTCGTGGGACCCGGTCGCTTCGTGATCGCCCAGATCGCCCACACCGCGACGCTCACGACGACGACCGTGAGCGCGGTCCATTGGGATCCGGTCAGCGGCCCGAAACGCTTGTCGATCCGGAGGGAGTCCTCCACGAGTCGGGCGCACCCGTACCAGACGGCGAACGCGAGCGTCGCGATCCCCTCGCGGCGCGGCTCGCGGATGAACCACCACAGGAACGCGAAGAGCGCCCAGGCGATCAACATGTCGTACATCGCGGTCTGGTGGACGCCGACGCCGGTCGCGATCGTGTCCAGTCCGGCACGGAGCTCGGTGCTGCCCCGCTGGATGATCTCGATGTGGTTCCCCTGGAGCTGCGCCTGGCAGCTCGTGCCGTTGCAGACGAACGGCGGCGCCAGCGTGCCGCCCTCGTAGGTCCACGCGAGCAGCCACGACGTGGGCTTGCCCAGGTGATCGCCGATGATCAGGTCCCCGATGCGTCCGATGGCGATGCCCAGCGCGAGCGGCGCGGTGAGGGCGTCGGCGACCTGGAAGAACCGCAGCCCGAACCGGCGGATGTTGATCGCGTTCGCGATCGTCGCGCCGGCGATGCCGCCCAGGAGCGAGATCCCGCCCTTCCACACGGCGAGCCAGTCGAGGGGCGACCCGAAGTCGCTCGCGTGGGCGATCACATAGGCGACGCGCGCGCCCACGATCGCTCCGATCAGCGACCAGAACACGATCGAGTTGACGGCGTCGACCGAGATGCCCCGGCGCGGCGCGAGCCTGCCGAACAGCCAAGCCCCGATCGCGAACCCGATCGCGATGAAGACCCCGTGCGGCGAGAAGCCGAACACCCGGGCGGTAACGGGCCAACCGACCGACGCGATCAGGGCAGGCATCGCGCGGAGCGTAGCAGCGGCCTCACGAGCGGCCGCGCGGCCAGAGACGGGCGACCGCGCGCCCGAACAGCACACCGCTCGCGACGTCGCTCGGGTAGTGGACGCCGACGTAGACGCGCGACACGGCGACGGTGAGGTCCAGGGCGGAAAGGGC
>JBKOZW010000146.1:0-12298 GCA_046726095.1 Actinomycetota bacterium | reverse complement strand
TTCAACCGCGAGCCGAGCGACGCGCCCAGCGACCCGAGGCCGATGCGGTCCGATCCCGCGGCGGTCGACGCGCTGAGCGTGCCGACGAGGGCCGTCAGCGACGAAGGGTCGCTGATGCATCACAAGTACGCCGTTCGGGACAGACGCGACGTCTGGACCGGGTCGACGAACTGGACGCCCGACGCCTTCACGCGGGAGGAGAACGTGATCGTCGAACTGGCGGGTGCCCCCGACCTCGCATCCGCGTACCGGGCGAACTTCGAGCGGATCTGGCGGCACGGCCACGTCCAGCGATCCGGGGCCGAGGGGCCGGCGACGACGCTCGCACGAGGCGTCGACGCTCGGGTCGCGTTCTCCCCCGCCCCACCGTGGCTTTCGCTCACCGCCGCGCGGATGATCGCGGCCGCGGATCGCCGCCTGCGGATCTGCTCGCCGGTCGTGACCTCGGGCGCGGTGCTCGCGCTCCTCGCCGAGCACGCGGAACGACCGTCCCTGGAGGTGGGCGGCGCCTACGACCGGACGCAGATGGACGACGTGCAGCGACAGTGGCAGGCTGTGGCGCACAACCGCTGGAAGATCGCCGCCTGGGACACGATCGCCGCCCACCTGTCCGGCAAGGTCTCGACGCCGTACGCGCCGGGGGCCGTGCACGACTACATGCACGCGAAGTTCCTGGTGGTCGACGACGAGGTCCTGACCGGGAGCTTCAACTTCTCCCGGCACGGCGAAGGCAACGCCGAGAACGTGGTGCACCTCAGGAGCGAGGAGGTCGCGGTGAGGTTCGCGGCGTTCGCGGAGCGCGTCGCGGCGCGCTACGCGGACACCTCGCAGCCTGGAGGTCCGGTCGCCGTGGCGACGCCCGGCGACGGCCGGGAGAACCTCCGGGAGGCGTGACGGGCGGGGCGCGACGGCCCCGACAACCGCTACCCGACGGCGCCGACCGGCACCCTCAGAACCTCGGGATCCGCCGCGGGACACGCCGGCGCGCGCGGGCACCACCCGCACCACGGTCCCGGGGTGAGCGACGGCTCCCGGCCGCTCCGCATGGAGGCGGCCGAGCGGGCGGCCTCGATCACGCGGTCGGCCGCATGGAAGAGCGTGTCCTCGGCGACGTCCTCGGCCTGCCACGTGCCCCCTTCCAGGAAGAAGGAGGCGACGCGGAACGGCGGGACCCCGAAGCGCAGGGCGAGGACGAGCGCGTAGAGCCGATTGTCCTCCGCGTACTGCGGGTAGGCGCTGCCGGTCTTGAGGTCGATCGCGATCCGCGTGGCGCGCATCGGCTCGAGCCGATCCGGCGTTCCCAGGAGGAGGTCGAGCTTTCCAGAGACGACGAGGGCTCCGCCAAGGAGCTCGGCGCGGATCGGGAGCTCCGTCGCGGGCGACAGCTCGCGGCGGAGCTCCCGCAGCGGCGGGAACGAGGCCTCGAACAGGATCGTGCGGCGAACGACCTCCATCAGGATCTCGTCGCGATCCGGCTCGAGGAGCCCGTGCCAGAACTCCGCGAACCGCTCCTCCTTGTCGACCGTGCGGTTGGCGGCGAGCTCCGCCGCCATGTGCGGATCGAGCGGCTCGCGCGCACCGACCACGACCTCGATCGCGCGATGCTGCAGGACGCCGGTGGCGCTCGCCCGGCCGTGCTCGAACGGAGGCGCCTCGCCCGACAGACGCGACAGGAACGTCCCCTCGCACCGCCCGAGGTCGTTGAGCTTCTCCTTGCCGAGCCAGAGGGGCTCGGGAAGGTCGAGGCTGCGGACCGCCTCCTCGATCCGGTCACGCAGCCGCTGGGCGAGATCCGCGGGGAACACCGGACGGTCGCCGGTGCCGATCAGCTGGTGGAGCGTCCGGCGCTGCGGGTCCGTCAGCTGCATGCGAGCATGCTAGGGGGAACCACCGACATGTCCGAGACGCCCGACGAGATCCTGCGCGCGCTCGCGGACCCCGAACGTCTGGCGATCGCCGGCGCCCTGTCGCGGGGGTCCGCGAGCGCGCGCACCCTCTCCGAACGCCTGGAGATCTCGATCAAACGGGTGCGGACCCATCTGAACCGGCTCGCCGCCGCGGGCGTGGTCCGCCTCGACGACGACCGGTCCGGTTACCGGTTGGATGCGGAGACGTTGCGATGGGCGGCCGAGCAGGTCGGCCCGCCTCGCGACGCGGGCATGGTCCTGGGCGCCGCGAACGAGGACGAGGAGGCCGTGCTCCGAACGTTCTTCCGGAACGGCCGCCTGACGGAGCTCCCCGCGAAGCGCTCGAAGCGACGGGTCGTCCTGGAACGGATCGCGATCGAGTTCGAACCCGGCCGGCACTACGCGGAGGACGAGGTGAACGTCACGGTCGGCCGGTTCTTCACCGATCACGCCGCGCTTCGCCGGGCACTCGTCGACGAAGGGTTCCTCGATCGCGACCACGGCATGTACTGGCGGGCCGGGGGTCCGGTCGACGTCGAAGGGTCGGTGCCCTCAGGGGAAACAGCCGGGTCGCCGCGCGACGCGACCCACCTGTAGGGTTCCCGACCGTGCAGCGACGCTTCGGCGCGATCCTCCTGGTCGTCGCGCTCGCGGCCCCCCTCCCGATGCTGATCGGATCGACGGCGGCCGCGGTGCGAACCCCTCCCCGCCCGTGCGACCTTCCCCGCCGGGACGGCGAGACGATCCAGCACCACTCCCGACGCTTGATCGAGTGCGCCGTCGGGGCGTTCGGTCCCGTGCGAGGCGGGGCGCCACGCGCGATCTGCATCGCCAAGCGCGAGAGCGGCTTGATCCCGTCGGCGTCGTCGAAGACGGGCCAGTACCTCGGGCTCTATCAGCACGCCGCGACGTACTGGCCCGACCGGTTCGACACCTTCACCCGGGCGAGCTGGGAGCTCTCGTCCTCGGCGCTGTCCGGGCGGTCGAACGCGATCGTGACCGTCCGGATGGTACACGCGTTCGGCGGATGGAAGCGGGCGGGCTGGCCCGCGAAGTCCTGCTAGCGGCCCTCGCTAGACTTCGGCCATGGCGAAGACCGAGAAGAAGCCGGCGCCCACGGGCGACCGGACGATCGAGGAGCGCATCCAAGAGCTCCGCAAGCGTCGAACCTCCGCGCTCCAACCCGGCGGCCGCGACGCCGCGCAGCGCCAGCACGACAAAGGGAAGCTCACCGCTCGGGAGCGACTCGACGTCTTGATGGACGTCGGATCGTTCGTGGAGACCGATCCCTTCGCCGTCCACCGGTCGCACGACTTCGGGATGGACAAGCGCCGCCCGCCTGGCGACGGGGTGATCACCGGCTTCGGGACGGTCGACGGCCGCAAGGTCTTCGTCGCGTCCCAGGACTTCACCGTCTTCGGCGGCTCGATGGGCGAGGTCCACGCGCAGAAGGTGTGCAAGGTGATGGACCTGGCGCTGCAGACCGGGGCGCCGTTCATCCAGATCAACGACTCCGGCGGCGCCCGGATCCAGGAGGGCGCCGCGAGCCTCGCGGGGTACGGCTACATCTTCGAACGGAACGTCCGCGCGTCCGGCGTGATCCCGCAGATCAGCGTGGTCATGGGTCCGTGCGCCGGCGGCGCGGTCTACTCCCCCGCGATCACGGACTTCACCTTCATGGTGAAGGAGACCTCCCACATGTTCATCACGGGCCCCGACGTGATCAAGACCGTCACCGGTGAGGACGTGACGATGGAGGCGCTGGGCGGCGCGATGACCCATGCCACCGAGTCCGGCGTCGCGTCGTTCGTCGGCGAGGACGACGAGGACGTCCTGCAACGGGTCCGGTACCTCCTGTCGTTCCTGCCCTCGAACAACCTCGAGGATCCGCCCGCGTACGCGAGCTCGGACGACCCCGAGCGGCTCGCGGAGGCGTTGACGCACCTGGTGCCCGACCGCACCCAGGAGCCGTACGACATGCACGAGGTGATCCGCTACGTCGTCGACGACGGCGACTTCCTGGAGGTCTTCCCCCTGTGGGCGGACAGCATCGTGATCGGCTTCGCGCGGCTCGACGGCCGGAGCATCGGGATCGTGGCGAACCAGCCCAAGGTGCGCGCCGGGACGCTCGACATCGACGCGAGCGAGAAGGCGAGCCGCTTCGTGCGGTTCTGCGACGCGTTCAACATCCCGCTGTTGACGTTCGTCGACGTGCCGGGGTTCCTGCCGGGAACGCAGCAGGAGTACCACGGCATCATCCGCCACGGCGCCAAGCTGCTGTACGCCTTCGCCGAGGCGACGGTCCCGCGGATGACCGTGATCACGCGCAAGGCGTACGGCGGGGCCTACCTCGTCATGAACTCGAAGCACCTGCGCGCCGACGTCTCGTTCGCGTGGCCGACCGCCGAGATCGCCGTGATGGGCGCGGAGGGTGCGGTCAACGTCGTCTTCCGGAAGGAGATCGAGAAGGCCGCCGATCCGGAGTCCCGGCGCACGGAGCTGATCCGGGAGTACCGCGACAAGTTCTCGACGCCGTACGCGGCGGCGGAGCGTGGCTTCGTGGACGACGTGATCGAACCGGCCGAGACCCGGCCGCGGTTGATCCGCTCGCTCCGGATGCTGTCCACGAAGCGCGAGTCGGTGCCCGCGCGCAAGCACGGGAACATCCCGCTCTAGGTCGCCATGTTCCAAGAGCGAGAAGGCCGACGCTTCGAGATGCCCCAAGGCCTCACGCCCGAGGAAGAGCGCGCCGTCCTGATGGCGCTCGAGCGGTACTTCGTCGAGGAGAACCCCAAGCCAGCCCCGTGGGTCCTGCAGGGCAGGATCGAGGCGACCGGCTTCGGCGCGCTCCAGGTCCGGCGGTTCGCGCGCGAGCCGTGGCACGGTCAGTGGGTCGAGTTCGCGCGGAAGGGCGTCCCGCCGATGCACGGGCGCGGCGACGTCCGCTGATGGGCGACGGCGCGCCGGGGGCCGACCCGGACGCGGAGATCGAGCCCGGGACGGTCACGTTCGCGCATCGCGAGCCGGGCGTCCCGGAGGACGCGCCGAGCGACCTTTTCGAGCAGGAGGAGCGGCCGCCGACGCGGCTCGTCCTGGTCGTGATGGTCGAGGAGGACGCGCCCGATCTGGTCGCCGCGCTCGAGGCCGAAGGCGTCGGCGCCCGGCTCAGCGATCGCACGGACGACGGCGGCGTCGAGGTGTTGATCCACGACACCAGGCTCGCTGCCGCGCAGGCCGTCCTGGTCGAGTTCACGGGCGATCCGAGCTTGCTCGACGCCGTGGTGGAGGCCGCCGATCAGCCCGTCGGGACGGCCGGCGAAGAAGAGGGAGACGGGTTCATCGAGGTCGCGTCCGGTCGGCTGACGGGGATGGCCTCGCAGCTAGAGCGCCTCCGCGCCGAAGGGATCGACGTGCGGGTCGAGACCAGCCCCGACCAGGACCCGCAGGTCGGGAACGCGCTCCTCATGGTTCATCCCGACGACCTCGAACGGGCGCGCGCGATCCTGGGGATCGCGCTCTGATCGAGCGTTCCCCCGTGGACGCCTCCGCTGCCGCCGCGATCCTGAGCGACGAAGGATGTACCTCGCCGCGGCGCTGGAGCAACGGGCCGGGCGACCGGTACGGCCGCCACGACCACGACTACCACAAGGTGCTGTTCTGTCTCGAGGGATCGATCGTGTTCCACCTGGACGACCGAGACGTCGAGCTCCGTGCGGGCGACCGCCTCGACATCCCCGCCGGGACCGCCCACGCCGCCACCGTCGGGCCGGCGGGGTGCGCATGCATCGAAGGGTCGTCGCCGCCGCGAGGATGACCGGGTCAGACCTTCCACGGGTCGAAGGCGTCGGGATCGTCCGGCGGGGGCCGCCGCCTGGGTGGGCCCTCGTCCCGACGTCGCAGGACGATCACGAGCACGATCGCGAGGATCGCCGCGACGGCGAGCGCGACCACGACCCAGCGGTCGATCGCCCGGCCGGGGGGCGTGGCCGGCGGCGCCACCGTCTCGGCCCCGGACGTCTGACCTACGGCGACGTAGCCGAGCGACCTGACGGTCGCGATGACGGCCTGTTGCCCGGGGTGATCCGTGCTCTCCAGCGCCGCCCACCGCGTGCCGTCCGTCGAGACGAGCACGGCGTTCGAGAACCCCCCCTGCACCACGATCGGATACGAGAGCGTGAGGAGCGACGGGCGCGCCAGCCGAGAGACCCGATCTGCGGTGGGTCGGTACACCGCCTCGATCCGAACGACGTTACCGGCGATCTGGTACCCGTCGGGCAGCTCCAGGTCGGCGCCGGGTGCGAGGGGCGTGAGGGTGAGTGAGACGGAGGTCGCTCCGGACCGCGGCGCGATCGCGTGCGTCGCGAGGGCGAGGTTGGCCTGGAAATCGCCGGTCGCGAAGACGCCCGCCTCGGAGCCGGTGCCCGGTGCGTAGGTCAGGTCGGCGGGCGAGAGCTCGAAACGTCCCGGCGCCGGCGCCGTGTTCGTCGAGACGAACGGCGGCGGCGGTTCGACCCACCGGTAGAGCGGTGGACCCGCGATCCCGTCGAGGATCGGTCGAGCGGCGAACGGGTCGATGCGAGCGCTCAGCACGGCCGCGATCAGGTACAGGACAGCGATGAGCAGGCCCAACGCGGTCGCGCGCCGACCCGGGCTCAAAGCTCGATCCGGATGGGGCGCACCGGCTGGGTCGCGAACCGGGGCGGCCACACGACCGCACGCTTGCCGGGAGCCACCCATTCCCAGATCACGCTCATGGCGCGGAGGTTCGCCCCCGCCTCCGGTGTGCCGGGTGCGCCGAACGCCAATCCGCTCCCGTTCGGCAAGGCACCGATCGGGAGACGCGTCCCCGCCGCTGCGGCGGCCACCGACTCGGGCGTGAGGTCGTCCGCCTCCGGCAACACGACGTGGAAAAGGGCCCACGCCGAGGAGAATCCGGCGAGCGCGGCCGCACTCATCTCGGTCCCGTACCGATCCTCGTACGTGTCCCGGATCCGCTGCAGCAGGGCACGACCGGAGGGAGTCAGTCCCGCGGGGTCGACGTATTCGCTGTCGAGCTTGTCCGACGCGTACAACCCGACCGCGTCCGGACCCAGCCGGTTCCCGAACGCGGGCATGCAGTAGCTCGATGACGTCCCGATGTTGGCGATCAGCGGCAGCTTCTCGCGGACCATCGCGCGGCGCAGCGCTATCCCGTCATCCAGGTACGCGGCGACGAAGAGCACGTCCGGCCGCGTGGCCGCGATCCGCTCGACCACGCGATCCGCGTCGAGACGCCTCGCGTCGTACGAGGCGCGCCCGGCGAAGGGGAGACCGAGCTCGTGGATCTGTTGGACGGCGCCGTCGCCGACCGTCGTGCCGTAGACGTCGTCGACGTTGACGACGCCGAAGCGAAGCGACGCAGGGGACCGATGCAGCATCGGGGCGAGGCGGCGCGCGATGAACGAGACGGCGTCCCTCCCGAGGACGGCGCCACTGGGGGCCACGCGGAAGAACAGCGAGCCACCGTCCCCGGGGGGCGGCATCGACCCGACCGCCCCCGTCTCCCAGAACAGCAGGCCTCGCCGGGCGGCTTCGGCGGCCGCCGGCTGCGAGATCGTGCTGCCGTAGCTCCCAAGGACGAGCCGGACCCCCCGGTCGGCGAGCGTGTCGATCGCCACGGGCGCGGCATCGCCGTCGGCGACGTCGATGGGATCGAGCTCGATGCGATGCCCGTTCACGCCGCCGTCCTGATCGGCGAACTCGACCGCCATCTGGACGCCGCGGTACTCGTCGCGCCCCCCGGGACCCTGGGAGCCAGACAAGGGGTAGATCGCGCCCACGCGGATCACCGACGACTCGTCAGGGCTGCATGAGACGCCGGCCATCGCTGAGACGAGCCCGACGAAGACGACGAAGCCGCGCCTCACCGGAGCACCGCGAGCAGGTTGGCGGCGGCGTGTGTGGCGCCCGGGGCGATCCATGTTCCGGAGGCCCACCGCTGCCACGAAAGGACCAGTCCCGCGCCCAGATCGACCCACAAGGCGGCAGTCCCGTAGAGCGGCACGTGGATCAGCGCGAACAGCAGCGCCGATCCCGCGATCGCCAGCGATGCCCCCCATCGTTCCAGGATGCCGTACACCAGGCGCCGGAAGAACGCCTCCTCGCTGAAGGCGGCGAGGGTGTTCAGGGCGAGGACCTCCGGGCCACGAGGCAGCGGGAACTGCGGGCGGACGAGGAAGGTGGCGGCCGCGAACGCAAGCACGCCGATCGCGATGACCCGAGCGGTCGTGAGACGAGGGCGCCCGCGAGCACCGAGCGGAACCGCGAGCGATCCGAGGGCGAGTCCGAGGTAGATGTCCGCCACCACTGCCGACTGATGCGGCGTGCCCAGCACGTACCGGCGCGCCAGGAGGGCGAAGATGCCGATCGCGACGAGCGCCGCGAGCGCGAACGTCTGCGCGTGGTCCGAGCGCACGGAACGAACCGCCCGAACCTCCGTCACGCCTTCCCCTCGAACGTCGTTTGCGCGATCACACGCGGGTCGAACGGAAGGTGATCCGACGCGACGAACTCGACCTGGAGGACGTGGGGCCCGGGCGTCACGTTCGGAACATCGTCCGTGAGACCGAAGTTCATGGCGACGATCTCGCCGTCCAGGTACACGTGCAGGTGACCCTCCGTCGGCACGACGTTCGTCGAGGTCGCCTGGACGATCTTGGCGCCGGTGAGATCGACCGCGACGTGGACGGTCGAGCCGTGGATCTGTTCCCCGTCGGTCGGCGAGACGATCGTCAGTTTCGCGGGGCTCGCGGGGCGAGTTGATGTCGCGGCGCCCGTCGTTCCACCGGCGGAGCACGATGCGCAGATCGCGGCCAGCAGCACGAGGACGAGGAACCGACCCGCGAACCGTCGATGGCCACGCCCGGGAACGGACATCGGTTCCACGATAACGCCGGACCCGGCGTCCTCATGGGCCGACCGAGAAGTCCACCGTGGTCAGCACGCGGGGATCGAAGGGTCCGTGATCGACGGCGACGAACTCGGCGACCAACCGATGCGGACCGGGTCGGACCGTGATCTCGGCGTCGAGCCCGGTGGCCATCGCCACGAGCGAACCATCGAGCCAGAGGTGGATGTGACCCTCGTTCGGCACGAGTCGGAGCGAGGTGAACGGCACCACCTCTCCTCCGTCGAGCCTGAGCACGACGTGGATCGGGCCGGCACCACTCCGTACCAGCGCTCCCGGCACGGGCGACACGAACGTGAGCCGAGCGGTCGTCGACGGCCTCGTCAACGAAGGCTGAGCGCCCAGGAGCAGCGGGAGCACCGTCGCGAGCACGAGGCAGGCAACCGCCACGGCGCCGAGCCCTATCGCTCCGGCCCGCGCCCCCACTCCCGGGTGCTGGCTGAAGAGCCATCCCGCCCCGATGAAGCAGCCGATCCCCGCGAGCAAGAGCGCAACCGCGACGAACGCGGCGGAGGCGGGGATCCCTTGGTGGGCCAGCAGGCCCGCTCGAGCGAACGCGGGGTCAGTCGTACTCGTAGAACCCGGCCCCCGACTTCCGTCCGAGGCGTCCCGCCGCCACCATCCGGCGGAGCAGAGGTGGGGGTGCGTACGTCGCCTCCGGGAACTCGCCGAAGAGAACCTCCGCGATCTGCAGGACGGTGTCCAGACCGATCAGGTCCGCGAGCCGGAGCGGTCCCATCGGATGCTTGAGGCCGAGCTCGATCGACGCGTCGATGTCCTCCCGCGTCGCGAACCCTTGATCGAGCAGACGGATCGCACCGCAGAGGTACGGGATCAAGAGTCGGTTCACGATGAACCCGGCCTCGTCCTTCGCCATCACGATCGTCTTGCCCAGACGCTCGCTCAGGTCGCGCACGAGGCCGATCGTCGACTCGCTCGTCGTGAGCGCCGGCGTCACCTCCATCAACCTCATCACGGGGGGCGGGTTGAAGAAGTGCATGCCGATGACCTTGTCGGGACGCTGCGTGGCCGCGGCCAGCGTGGCGATCGGGATCGACGAGGTGTTGGTGGCGAGGACGGCGCGGTCGGACACGACGCCGTCCAGCGACCGGAAGATCGCGAGCTTCTGCTCGCGATCCTCCGTCGCCGCCTCGATCACCAGATCGACGCCGGCGAGGTCCTCGATCCGCGTCGTTCCGCGAACGCGCGACAAGAGCGACGTCCTCGCGTCCGCTTCGAACTTGCCCCCTTCGACGGCCCGGTCGGTCGACGACTCGAGCCGTTCGCGACCGCGCGCGAGGAGTTCGTCGGTCGGTTCCAGGACCGTGACGTCGATGCCGGCTCGGGCGAGCACCTCGACGATCCCGGAGCCCATGAGCCCGAAGCCCACGACCCCAACGTGACCGACGTGCTCGGCTTCCACCTCGGGAGACCCCCATCCGGCGCGGAGAGCCCGTAGCATAGAGGCGATGTCAGGGCGCTCGGTCCCCAGGACCCTCGTCTGTTCGATCGCGTTCTTCGGGGTCTTCGTCGGCCACGCTCTGACGTACGTCGTCCTCGCGGGGAACCCGGTGGTCCGCTCCACGATGCTCGCGACCACCGGCCACGGCTACCTCCCGGTCACGGTCCATACCGGTCTCGCCTTGGCCCTGATCGGGCTCGCCGCGATCTTCCTGGGGCGTCTCGGGGTCCGGGACGGAACACCATCTTCGGTCGGCCGCCTGCTGCCGTGGGTCGCAGCGTTCCAGATCCTGACGTTCCCGGCGATCGAGGTGGCCGAACGGCTGGCTGCGAGCGCTCCCCTCCGCGACCTGACGCACGTGCTCCCGGTGGGCGCCGTCGCGCAGGGCGCCGTCGCCTTCGTGGTCGCGGCCGTGATCCGGTTCGTCCTGCGCGCCGCCGATGCGACCGCAGACGCGCTCGCTGTGGCGGCGGCGAGCCCACCGCGGGGCATCGTTCCTCTGCTCTCCGCGCCGACGCTGGCCGTCGGCTCCTTCGACCGCGCGGTCGCGCGCGGTCGCGGTCCTCCTCGATAGCGGCCTACGCCCCGGCCGGGGCGGTCCTACCGTCCTCGATCGAAGGAGCCTCGACATGCGTCGGATCATCGGCGCGCTCGCGACCGCCGGCGCGCTCACAACCGTCTCGTTGATCGTCACCGCCCCACCGGCGTTCGCCCACGCCGACCGTAGCGTCGGTCCCATCGACATGGCGATCGGGTTCGGCACGGAACCCGCGTACGCCGAGCAACCGAACAGCGCCCAGGTCATCCTGATGGATAACGGTCAGCCGGTCGTCGACCTCGGGGATTCCCTCAAGATGCAGGTCTCGTTCGGAAGCGAGCAGACCACGCTCCCGCTCGAGCCCGACTTCGAGGTCGGCGAGTTCGGGGAGCCGGGAGACTACCGGGCGTGGTTCATCCCGTCGCAGGCAGGCTCCTACACCTTCCAGCTGTCGGGATCCGTTTACGGTACGAAGATCGATCTCTCGGTCACCTCGGGGCCCAAGACCTTCGATGACGTCACGAGCCCCACCGAGGCCATGTTCCCCGCGGTCGACACCCCCTCCGCCCAGGAACTCTCGCAGCGGATCGAGCAGGACTCGGCGCGGCTGACGGCCGCGACGACAGAGACGGCGTCGGCGAAGAGCGCCGCGGACGATGCGAGGACCGTGGCCGTGATCGGCGTGATCGTTGGCTTGATCGGGGTCGTCGTCGCGGTCTGGGCGTTCGTGACGGGTCGTCGGACGACGAGGTGAACGCAGACGAACCTGATCGCGCACGCGGCCGGAACGGACGAGTCCCTCGCGATCGTCATGCTGTTCTCGGCGATCTGGCTCGGCTGGATCGGATGGACCCGATTGCACGATCGCGGGTTCCAGCGCGTCCCGCGGGTCGGCGCGTACGGGTTGCTCGGGGTCGCCGGCCTGCTCGTCGTGACGTCGGCCTTCGTGCCGAGGGCGCTGCTAGGGCCGAAGACGCCTGCCTCGACGGCCGCGCGCCCGGCTTCGACGGCGACGATCGCGTTCCAGGCACCCCGCGATCACCAGAGGGTGACCGGCAACGAGCTCGACGTCGCCCTCGACCTGGAAAGCGGAACGATCGTGCAGGCGACGTCGACGAACGTCACCGCCGACACCGGCCACATCCATCTCATGCTCGACGGGACCCTGGTGTCGATGACGTTCGGCACCGATCAGGTCGTGGACCTGAGCAGCGTCGCCCTCGGGGCCCACACGCTCACCGCGGAGTTCGTCGCCGCCGATCACCTCCCGTTCTCGCCGCCGGTCACCGCGACGGTCCGGTTCGTGAAGGCGGCGGGCTGATGAAGAGGGTCCTGATCGGTCTCGTCATGGTCGGCGCCCTCATCCTCACGGGCGCGACCCCCGCCTGGGCGCACGCCAACCTCGCCTCGTCGGACCCCGCGAACGGCGCGACCCTCCCGAACGC
>JBKOZW010000145.1:0-12905 GCA_046726095.1 Actinomycetota bacterium | reverse complement strand
GCTCGCGCGGAGCGGCGTCACGCTCAACATCTTCATGCTCGAGGAGTCCGACGGCCTCGCGCGGTTCATGGAACGCCTCGCCGAACGCACCGGGGGACGCGTGTTCCTGATGGACGATCGCAACGTCGGCGACTTCGTGCTTCGCGACTACGTGCGGCATCGCAGCCGGTAACCTCGCGCCGTGCGGCGCGCGCTCAAGGTCATCGTGTGGACCGGCGTGTTCGCGGCGTGCGCGGGAGCCGGCGCGTACGTGGCCGCGCACACGAACCCGTTCCCTCCCGGAGTCGAGGATCCGGGCGCTCGGCCCACGGCGGCTTCGCCCACGAGCCCGGCGGCGACGGCGGAGCGGTGGAACATGGTGATGTTCAGCGCGACGCGTCACGACCTGCACGTCGGGGGGTCCTGCAGGAGCACGTGGCGAACCGCGGGCGTTGTGAAGGTCCGCCCCGATGGATCGGCCGGCGGCCGCGTCACGGCCCGGCTCCGTCACTGGGTCTGTGACTTCCCCGTGGCGCAGATCCAGACGAAGCGGGTGCAGCTCACGGTCACCGGATCGGCGGACGGGCGACTCGTCCTCCGCTTCTCCGGGGCCGAGGAGGCGCCCTCCGGGTCGCAGGATCTGGGCGGATTCATCGCGACGATCGGGCTCCTCGAGCCGAAGTTGGCGCTCGAGGGCGGTCACGGGGGCGCCGTTGCCTCGGCGTCCCGGCCCGACGGGGACCTTGGCCGCTACGTCAGCGACGGCGAGATCCAACTCGACTGTGCAACCGGCTGTTGAAGATGCGCCGCGACACAACTGGCAACGCAGTCATCCATCATGGATGATTGGGGCCCATGAACGACGAAAGCCTCCAGCGGGCCAATGCGTTCCTCGCTGCCGTCTTCGAGCGCGTCGCAGTTGGCGAGGTGCTGACAGACACACCGGCGGAGATCGGGCGCGCATTGGGGATGCCCGATGCCCTGTCCACCGCCCGCGCGGTCCGCGCGCTGATCGCGCGCCGGCGACTCGAGCCCGCGAACGGCTCGTACCGGCTGCTCGACGCCCGTCCGGTGGACGCCGGCGAGAAGGAGTCGATCGGCCGGCGGCCGCGGCGCGCCCGCGGCACGGCACGGCCGCGGGGCGGGCGCGCCGCGGCCGCAGGTTCGAGCGGCTACTCCGACCTCGGTCGGGCCGTGGTCGACAAGCTGGTCGACCTGGGTCGTGAGAACGCCCAGCTCCGCGCCGAGGCTCGCACCCTCCGAGAGGAGACCCGCGAGGCTCGGGCCCGGATGGACGATGCCGAGCGACGCGCGCGAACCTCCTCGGAGAAGGCTCGCGAGCTCGAGGGGCGTGCCGAGATGGCGGAGTCCAACCTGCGGGCCTTGCTCGCGTCGGCCCGGGGGAGCAACGTCCGGCCCGACGCTCCCGTCGGCGACGCCGAGATGGCGGCCATCCTGGGCGTCCTCAAGGGCGACGAGGGCGACGACGGGGACACAGCGGGATCCGCTCCGTCCGACCGAGGTGACGGCGGCGAGCCGGAGGAGTTCGAGTCGTCGAACGCACCCGCCGCGGGCTGAGTCCCGGCTGGGCTACGGGTCCTCGCCGAGCGGCAGCAGGTGGCACGCCACCTCGTGATCCGGTGACGCCTCGGCGAGCATCAGGTCTTCGCCGTTGCACCTGGGCAGGATCCCGAGCGTCGCGGCCCGGCCGCTCGCCACGACCGGACATCGGGGGTGGAACCTGCAACCGGTCGGGATCCGGGTCGGATCCGGCGGCTCGCCCTGCAGGATCGGCCGTTCCGTCCCGCCGGCCTCGGGCACCACGTTGAGGAGGGCCTTCGTGTAGGGATGCTTGGGCCGCTGGAGGACCTCCTCGGCCGGGCCGATCTCCACCACGCGACCCAGGTACATCACCGCGACGCGGTCGGCGACGGTCCAGGCGAGCCCCAGGTCGTGGGTCACGATGAGGATCGAGATCCGCAGCTCCTCGCGGAGCTTCATCAGCAGCGCGAGGATCTCGCCCCGGACCGACGCGTCCAGGTTGGAGACCGGTTCGTCTGCGACGATCACGCTCGGGTCAAGCACGAGCGCGCCCGCGATCACCACGCGTTGCCGCTGACCGCCCGAAAGCTCGTGCGGATACAGGAGGTAGAAGCGCTGGGGTGGACGCAGCCCGGCGCGGGAGAGGGCCCGGGCCACGAGCTCCTCTTCGGGCTCGCCGTTCGGGCCCTCGTTCACGTTGTGGATCCGGAGACCCTCGGCCACGATCTCGTAGATCGTCTGGCGCGGGTTGAGCGCCGCGGTCGGGTCCTGGAAGACCATCTGGACCTGCCGCCGGTACGGTCGCAGACCGGTGATCGAGCGCGGCAGGGCCTTGCCCTTGAAGCGGATCGTGCCCTGCTGGGGGGTGATCAGCCCCATGATCGCGCGGGCGGTCGTCGTCTTGCCGCAGCCGGACTCGCCGGCCAAGGCAAGGACCTCTCCCTCGTCCAGCGTGAGGCTCACGTCGTCGACGGCCTTGGCGTCCACGCTCTTGCGGCCCATCAGCCCGGCGACCAGGCCGACGCGGCCCTTGAAGTTGACCTCGAGATGCTCGACCTCGATCACCGGCGTGCCGACCTGGAGGATCGGTTCCGCCGGCAGGGTCTCGCTCACGGCCGGACCCCTTCCAGGGCGGGCGCACCGGCCGCGTGCACGCACGCCGCGCGGCGCCCGACCCCCGCCTCCCACAGCTCCGGAACGAGCTCAGGGCACACCTCGGTGACTTCCGCGCAGCGCGGGTGGAAAGGACACCCGCTCGGGATCTGCTGCGGGTCGGGTGGGTCTCCGCCCAGCCCGGAGGGGTGTCGCCGGAACCGCGCGTCGCCGATCTCGGGGAACGCCGCGGCCAGCGCCTTCGTGTACGGATGCACCGGCGTGTGGAAGACCTCGTTCGCCGCTCCCTCCTCGACGATCTTGCCCGCGTACATGATCGCGAGCCGGTCCGAGACCTCGACCAGGACGGACAGATCGTGCGTGATGAACAGCATCGCCAGGCCCAGGTCGTGCTGGAGGGAACGCAGCAGCTTCAAGACCTGCGCCTGGACCATCACGTCGAGCGCGGTCGTCGGCTCATCGGCGATGATCAGGGAGGGACTGCAGGCGAGCGCCATCGCGATCATCACGCGCTGCTTCTGCCCGCCCGACAGCTCGTGCGGGTAGTCGTCGATCCGGCGAGGGGGGAGGCCGACCTGTTCCAGGAGGGCGCCCGCCCGGACGTATGCCTCCTTCTCGCCAGCCATGCGGTGGACGGTGATCGCCTCCACGATCTGGTCGCCGACCTTCTGGACGGGGTTCAGGGCATGGAGCGCTCCCTGGAACACGATCGACGCCCCGGTCCAGCGCGCCGCCCGGAGCTTCCCGGGCGTGAGGTCCAGGATGTCCTTCCCGTCCAGGACGATGTCGCCCTCGATCTTGGTCTGCTCGGAGTGGAGGCGGAGGATCGCGCCGGCGATCGTCGATTTCCCGCATCCGGACTCGCCGGCGAGGCCCAGCACCTCGCCCTTCCCGATCTCGAACGTCACGCCGCGGACGGCGGGGACATCGCCCCCTTTCGTCGAGTACGTGACCCTGAGATCGCGGACCGAGAGGACGCTCACCGTTCGCGGATCCTCGGGTTCACGATCTCGTCCATCGCGAAGCCGACCATCGTGAACCCGAGCACGACCAGGACGATGCACGCGCTCGGCGCCATGAGCCACCACCACTTCCCAAGCGTGAGCGCCCCGTGCGAGAACGCGTCCTCGATGATCGATCCCCACGTGACATGGAGCGGGTCACCGAGCCCGAGGAACGAGAGAGCCGACTCGGAGAGGATCGCGATCGCGATCGTCAGGATCGTGTTGGCGAAGATCACCGGCATGACGTTCGGAAGGACGTGACGCGTCACGACGTGCCAGTCGCTTCCGCCGAGGGCACGGGATCGCTCGATGTAGGTGCGTTCCTTGACGGACAACACCTGCGCTCGGACGAGCCGCGACGTTCCCGCCCACGAGGTCAGACCGATGATGAAGATGATCACCCACAGGTTCTGTCCGAAGACGGCGGCCAGCACGATCGCGAGGGCGAGCCACGGGATCACCAGGAAGGCGTCGGTCACCCGCATCAGAACCGTGTCGTGTATCCCCGACTTGTAGCCGGCCCAGATCCCGATCCCGCTGCCCAGGACCATCGAGATCAGCGACGCCGTCAGCCCCACGAAGAGCGACGTTCGCGACCCCTCCACGACGAGCGAGAGGACGGAGATCCCATCGCGGTTGGTGCCGAGCGGGTAGGCCCAGGACGGGTTGCCCAGGGTCGGTCCGTTCGTGGTGATCGTCGGATTGAGCCGCGCCGGGTCGGCGAAGACGGAGAAGATCGCCATCCCGATGAAGAACAGGAGGATGGCGAGCCCCGTGAGCCCCATCTTGTTCTTGCGGAACTGCGCCCAGAAGCGGACGAGCGCACGGCGCCGCCGCGCCCAACGGATCCGACGCGGCGACACCTTCTTCGGGATCGGTGGCGGAGCCTCGGCGAGAGGCGGGGCGATGGTCTCGGTCTTCACGTCACGCCCTCCTCACCCGAGGGTCGAGATAGGCATAGGTCAGGTCGGCGATCAGGTTCGCGACCAGCACCCCGATCGCGGCGAACAGGAACGTTGCCTGCAGGATCGGGAAGTCGCGGTTCCGAAGTGCCTCGAACGAGAGGAGCCCAACGCCGGGATACGAGAAGACGATCTCGACGGTGATCACCCCGCCCAGGATGAACCCGAACGAGAGCGCGATCAGCGTGACGGTCGGCAGGAGCGCATTGCGGACCGCATGCCGCCGCAGGACGTACTTCTCCCGGACACCCTTCGCTCGCGCGAGCGTGATGTATTCCTCACCCAGCACGTCCAGTAGCGAACTCCGCATGAGCAGGTAGAACTCCCCGAGGTACGCGAGCATCAGCGTCAACCACGGGAGGACCATGTGATTGGCGACGTCGCTCACTCGATCGAGGCCGGTGTTGGTCTGGGGGACCGATTCGAAGCCACCCGCGGGGAACCACCCCAACCACTTGCCGAAGATCAACAGGAGGATCATCCCGAGCACGAACTCCGGCATCGCGTACAGGACGAGCGACCCCACCATCGAGCTGTTGTCGACGCGACCCCCTCGTCGCCACCCCCCGTAGATGCCCATGAGCACGCCGATGATGATCGACGCGATCGTGCTGGTCACGATCAGCAGGAAGGACTTGCCCATCCTCGACCAGTAGATGTGGGTCACCGAGTCGCCGGGGTACTGGAAGGTCGAGTACCCCATGTTGAGGGTCGCGGTGTCCTTCAGGTACTGGACGTACTGGTTCGGGAAGACCGGCTGGTCCAGACCGTACCGGTGCTTCAGCTCCTCGATCTGCGCGGGCGTGTACTTGGCCCCGGCCTGCTTGAGGAAGACCTGCACGGGGTCGCCCGGCATGAACACGTGGAACAGGAAGAAGGTGAACGTGACGACGGCGAACAGGGTGATGACGAGCTGGACCACCTTGCCCAGGAGGTACCGCTGCGTCCCCACCCTGTCGCCTCGTTCTCCTTATCTGCTGATCGTCAGGCGAGGTCCTCGTCCGAGGCGGAGCGTCGGCGAGACAACCCGATCACCCCGGCGATCACGATCCCAGCCACCGCGATGATACCCACCCACGCGATCGCCGGGATCCCTTCGCTGGACGTGGTCGCGGTGGTGCCGCGGGGCGCCACCGTCAGCGCCGAGTACGGCGTGTACTGACCCCACAGGAACCCCTCGGGCTGCGGCGACACGTTCTCCTCGAGGCCCTGCCACCGAGCGCTGTTGTACGCCTCGAGCGCGGATGGGTAGTCCAGGACGATCTCGGGGATGTCCGTGTAGATGATGTCCTGCATCTGCTGGATGATCGAGACGCGTTCTTGCTGGGTCGTAGCCGTCTGCTGGTCCTTGTAGAGCTGGTCGTACTCCGGGTTGGAGTAGCAGGTGTCGCTCCAGCTCCCGCACTGGCCCGACGTGAACGTCGACAGGATGAAGTCCGGGTCGGGGTCCGGTGCCCAACCCCAGATGTACAGGTCGTAGTCGTTCGCGTACCACGCGTCGACCAGCTTGCTGTCGGTCAGGACCTCGGTCTTCGTCCCGATGCCGATCTGCTCGAGCCAGCCGGCGATGTAGTTGCCGAGCTGCGGTTCGATGGAGCTCTCCGAGCGGAGGATGAACCGGAAATCGAGGTTCTCGCCCCCGCCCTTGTCGTTCCGGATCTCGTCGCCGTCGGTATCGACGTACCCGGCCTGATCGAGCAGGGCGTTCGCCCCGGCGATATCGAAGCCGATCGGCGTGGCCGGATCGGTGTGGTACTGCACCGTGAACGGCGGGATGACCGTCGTCCCCGGCTGCGCGTAGCCCTGGAAGACGCGGTCGATGATCGTGCTGCGGTCGATCGCCATCTCGATCGCCTTGCGCAGGTCCGGATCCTGGAGCGCCGGGTTGCCGGTGGAGCCCGTCTTGGCGCAGTAGGGGGCTGCGTCGGCCGCGTTCGGATCGCACATGTTGAAGCTCATCTGGTCGAAGGTGGTGAGCGGCCCGACGTGCGTGGTGATCTGGCTCCCTGACCCTTGCTCCGCCTGGAGTTGGTTGAACAGATCGACCGGGATCGCCGAGTCGTTCCCGATGTAGTCGATCTCGCCGTTCTTGAGCGCCGTGATCATCGCCTCGTTGTTGTTGTACTTCTTCACGACGAACTGGTCGATCTGCGGCGCGCCCCCCCAGTAGTTGGGGTTCGCCGTCATCGTCCACGACTCACCCTTGTCCCAGTTGGTCAGCTGGAAGGGGCCGCTCCCGACCATCTCGCCGTCCTCGAAGAACGAAGCCTTCTTGATCTCGGCGCACGACTTGCCGCCCCAGAGATGCTCGGGGATGATGTAGACCCACGGCGGACGGAGGGGCGCCGTGTTGGGTGTGTTCATCGTCCACACGAGGGTGGTGGGGTTCGTCGCCTCGATCGACTCCGTGAAGTCCGGAGCCATGTAGTCGAGCGAGTTGCCGAGCTTGCAGTCGATGGTGGTGTTGAAGGTGAACGCGATGTCGCTCGCCGTCAACGGTTCGCCGTCCTGCCAGGTGACGCCGCTCCGGACCGTAAACGTGTACGTCAGGGCGTCCGGAGACACTACGGGAAGGCTCGCCAGTCCGTCCGAAGCCGCGAGGTCGGCCTTGCCGAAGTTCAGAATGAGGTCGAAGTTCAAGCTCAAGACCTCGTATTCCGGCGTCTCCAGGGCGTTGAACGGGTTCACGGTGCTGATGTCGTTCGTCGAGCCCTCGATGAAGGTGACCTTCTGCCCGCTCACGGACGACGCGGCTGAGGGGCTCGCGCTCTGCGCCAGCGCGGTCCCAGCGAGTGACACCGCCAGGAAACTGCCAAGCGCGGCCACCACCACCACCGCACGACGACCTGCACCCATCACGTGCCTCCTCCCGTCCATGGCCTACCTCTCCTTCCCTTGGTGCTACGAATGAGCCCGTACGCCGGGTTCGTCGATCGTCAGCGTCCGGGCCTCCGCGTCCAGGGTTGCCTGGACCCCGAGCGGGATGGTCGCGAGATGCTTCCCGTGACCGAGTGGCAACTTGTATAGCACCGGCACGCCCAGTGGCGCCAGGCACCGTTCCAGCACATCCTCGATCGACCGGTTGCGCGGCGCTTCCGGGCGCTTCTCGCTCCAGTCGCAGTCCTTCAGCTCGCCGACGACGACCCCGACCACGCCGTCGAGCTTGCCCGCCAGCATGAGCTGGTCCAGGTGGATCTCGATCACGTAGGCGGGCTCGTTGACCTCCTCGAAGAACAGGATCGCCCCGTCGAAGACCGGCTCCCACGGCGTTCCGATGAGGTGCACGAACGTGAACAGGTTCCCGCCGACGATCGGGCCGGTCGCGCGGCCGGCGGCGATCGTCCGGCGGTAGGGGTCGTCGGGATCGTCCGGGACGGGCCCCGCCGCGCCGGTCCGGAACCCTTCGCGGGCCGACTCCCACGTGAACTCGGTCCGCTCCGGATAGCCCATCGACCCAAGCCCGGGCCCGTGGAGGGTCGCGAGGCCGGCCTCCTGCCTGAGGGCGACGTGGAGGTTCGTGATGTCGGAGTACCCCATCAACGCCTTCGGGTTGGCGCCGATCAGATCGAAGTCCAGGTGGGGGAGGACGCGGATCGCGCCCGTCCCTCCCCAGAGCACCTGGATCACGTCCACCTCGGGATCCGTGAACAGGGTGTGGAGGTCCTCGGCGCGCTTCTCGGCGGGTCCGGCCTCGTAATCGTCCTTGGACCACACGCCGTCCAGCAGCCGGACCCGGTAGCCCTTCGACTCCCACCACTCCTTGGGGCGGTAGACATCCGAAGCGTTGTAGTACGGCCCCGAGGGGGCGCACACGCCGATCGTGCCGCCGTCGGGGAGCGGCGCACCGTAGCGGCTCGCGGCGACCCGCACCATCAGGACGCGAGCTCCGTGACGTCGATCTCGTCGTAGTCGTGCTCGCAGGGGTTGCCCACGACCACCCACATGCGGCGCGCACCCAGGTCGGCGACCATCGAGAACATGCACGCCGACGCCTCGTCACCCTCGTCGGGATCGGGATGGAGGCAGATCGCCTGCGGCGCGGACCCGTGGTCGCGCATGATCTCCATCACGGCCTCGGGTCCCGCCGGCCTGCGTTCGTCCAGGAGCTCTTGCAGACGGGCGAGACGGGCCTGGGAGCCTTCGGACGGTTCGGGCGCCAGCTCGGAGAGGTCGCTCTGGTAGTGGTTCGTGTGCGGCGAGGGTCCATCCAGCACCCGGTGTTCACGGCCGGTCGTCTCGATGATGAAACAGTCCCCGTCGGCGAACCCGTAGACGTGGCCGTACCCACCGGCGCGCTCCGGCAGCGCCGCTCGGGAGATCGCGTCGCGCCGATCCCTGGCCTCGAGCGAGCTCCTCGAGACCAACACGCGCGGGATCCCGACGCCGTCGTCGGATGCGGTAAGCGATCCGATCCCCTGCGCGCCGCCATGGCCGTTCATCCCGACCGCGGGGAGGCAACACACCACCGTGGGACTCGCGACCGCCGTCCGCCCCTCCGACGGGTGATCGATCACGACCGCGACGTTGCCGGCGTCGCCCGCGAGCCAGTGCTCGTTGTGCGCGACCAGGGTGTTCCCGTCGGGGGTTCGCACGGAGAGGCTCGAGCAGCGCTCGATCGAAGGCGGTTTGGCCGTGTAGCCCTCCTTCTTCTGGAGGAACAGGAGCCCTCCTTCGGGTGACTCCAGGAGAGGCTCCAGCTCTTCGAACGCATTGATGGCGAAGAGCTCCAGGACCGGAACGAGGGCGGCCACGGACATCCCCTTGAGGACGTTCATCATGTCGGGGAAGGCGGTCTCGGACGCGACCAGGTACGGGGTGAGCAGGTCCTGGAGCTGCTCCGAGGAAACCCCCCGCCGGTCCAGGTACCGGTGGTAGAAGCCGATCGAGCTCTGGATCAGGTCCTGGAGCTCGCCGCCGATGTGCATCCCGCGGGCGAACCCGTCGCCGCGCGCGTGGATGACCCGCACCTCAGTCAGGGGCAACCACCTCCCTGGGTCGCCCTGCGCCGGAGATCATCCGCTCCCGGAGGCGTTCGGCCGGAGATCTGCTCCCCTCCCGTGCTTCGGAGCCACGATCTGTTCGGCATCAGGCTCCATGCTGGCGGCGATTATGCCCGGACGGGACCGACCTGACTAGTCCTCCTTCGGGACCCGGCGGTCAGTTCGGGGTCCCTGCCGGCTCGCCCAGGGCCTCCGCTTCGACCGCGGCGATGAACGCGGTCTTCCCGTCGACGTAGGACATGATGTCTCGTGGGTGTTCCCGGGCGAGCCGCCGCTTCAGCTGTTCGTACGCTGCGGCCTCCTCCGGGTGCTCTCGGAGGTGGTCGCGGAACGCGAGGTGGCGACGCTCCCACTGCGAGCCCGTCCGGCACACGTGGATCTGGTACGCGCGTCCCGTGTCCAGGTCCCGGCTGAAGTACTCGTGATCCGGGTTGAGTGGGTCGCCGGCGTGGCGGTACCCGAGGGCGGTGAGTGCCGGCACGTAGTCGGCGCGTGGTTCGAGGGAGTCGACCGAGACCTGGATGTCGATGATCGGCTTGGCTCCCAGACCAGGGACGGAGGTGGAGCCGATGTGGTCGATGCGCACGGCGCGCTCGCCGAGCGCATCGCGGATCCGCGCGGCCTCGGCCTCGAAGAGGCCGGGCCACGCGGGATCCGCCTCCGCGATGAGATAGGCCCGGCTGCGACCCTCGCGGACGCCGGGTTTGGCTCGGGTGCCCCGCAGCCTCGCGAGCTGTGCGACGGCGTCGAACACGGCCTGCTGCGACGGATCGTCGGCCGCCGTGTCCTCAGGGTGCCACTGGACGCCGACCATCCATGTCTCGTTCTCGTCGAGGGGTCGGTCGAGCTCCATCGCCTCGACGAGCCCGTCGGCCGTGCGGCCGGAGACCATCAGTCCGTCACCGACCCGGTCGACGCCCTGATGATGGTGCGACGCCGACGCCAAGGTCGACGACTTGGTGGTCGCGAAGAGCCGGCTCTGGGGGGCGACGTCGACGTCGTGGAGCGACTGCGTATCCAGGAGGGGGACGCCGTGCTCGAGCATGCCCGGGATGTCCGGCAGATGCGGGTGGAGCGTCCCCCCGAAGGCGACGTTCATGACCTGGAACCCTCTGCAGATGCAGAGCGTTGGCATCCGGAGACGATCGGCGGCCAGGACCATCGCGATCTCGAGCTCGTCGCGGTCGGGCTCGACGCCGTACAGGTGGGCGTGGTCGGCAACCCCCCCGTACCGAGCGGGATCGACGTCGCCGCCGCCGACAAGCACCAGGCCGTCGAAGGGCTCGAGCAGCTCCTCGGGATCCCCGTCCTCACCGGGCGCGACGATCGCCGTGCGCGCACCCGCGCGCCGCAGGCACCGGATGTAAGGGTCGGGCACCCCGTACCCGCCGAGCGGCCAGCGGGTGACCCGGTCCTCGCCCAGGTGGTAGGCGACCACCGCGACGAGCGCCCGATAGCTCATGTCCGGGTTCGGGCGAACTCGACGAACCGCCGGAAGGTCTCCCGTCCGCGTCGCTCGTGGGCGGCCATGTGCGCCGCCACCTCGTCGCGGATCCGAGCCGGCGACTTCCCCCACACCCGCTCCAGGTCCTCTTCCTCCGCCGCCGCGGTGACCCACTCGTCGGCCTCGGCGGCGTTGATCTCGGCGTGGAACTGGGTCGCCCACGCGGCGTCGCCGCGCCGGAACGCCTGGTGGCGCACCCGATCACCCGTGGCCAGGAGCGCGGCGCCATCGGGGAGCGCGAACGTGTCCATGTGCCAGTGGAAGACCAGGTCTCCCTCGCTGTAGTGCCCGAGGACGGGGTCCTCCGCGGTGGCCGGCTCCACATGGAGCGGTTCGAAGCCGACCTCGCGAACCTCCGCCTTGGACACGTCCGCGTCGAGCACCCACGCGAGGACCTGGGCGCCGAAACAGAGCCCGAGGAACGGGACCTCACGTTCGACGGCTTCACGCGTGAGGTCGGCGACGTCCTTGATGAACGGGTGTTCGTCGGCGTGTTCGACGTTGAAGGTGCTCCCGAACAGGACGACGCCGGCGTGGTCGGTGAGCGTCGGGCGCTCGGCCCCCGCGTCGATCGCCTCCCAGACCGCGATCGGAGCTCCCGCCTCGGCGACGGCGCCGGTTCCGGTCCCGAAGGTCTCGAGCGGGTCGCAGCGGATGAAGAGGATCGGCTTCACGACGCTCAGTCTAGGGTCGACTCGGCGAGGAGTGTCGCCACGTCGGCGACCCTCATCGCCGAGTCGGTCGCCTTGGCCGCGTCGTCGAGCATCACGAAGCAGTACGGACACGCCGTCGCGACCGTCTCCGCGCCGGTCGCGGCGGCCTCCGCGAACCGCGTGTCGTTGATCCGAGCGTCGCCGGACTCCTCCATCCACATGCGCGCGCCGCCGGCGCCGCAGCAGAAGGAGCGTTCGCGGTTCCTCGGCATCTCGACGGCTGCTGCGCCGGCGGCCCGCAGGACGTCACGCGGGGCCTCGTACCGCCCGTTGTGCCGGCCCAGGTAGCACGCGTCGTGGTACGTGACGCGCCCGCCCGAGCCCTCGCGCGGCCGGAGGCCGCCGCCGGCGACCAGACGGGCGAGCAGCTCCGTGTGGTGGATCACCTCGTAGGTGCCGCCGTAGTCGGGGTACTCGTTCGCCAACGTGTTGAAGCAGTGCGCGCAGCTCGCGACGATCGTGGTGACGCCCGCGCCGTTCAACGTCTCGACGTTCCGCTCGGCGAGCATCTGGAACAGGTACTCGTGGCCCATCCGCCGCGCGGGGTCGCCGGTGCATCGTTCACGCGCCCCAAGGATCGCGAAGTCGATGCCGGCGGCACTCAGCAGCCTCGCGATGCTCCGGGTCGTCTGCTTCGCCCGCTCGTCGAAGGCGCCGGCGCAGCCGACCCAGAACAGGTACGCGGGTGGCGGATCGCCGGGCTGGAGGATGCGGATCCCCTCGAGCCCCGAGGTCCACTCGGTGCGAGCCTCCGCCGGCTGTCCCCACGGGTTCTCGTTCGTCTCGACGCCGCGGAGCATCGGCTCGGCCTCGCGCGGGAACCGCGACTCGGCCATGACGAGGTTCCGTCGCAGGTCGACGATCGTGTCGACGTGCTCGATGTCCACCGGGCATTCGCGGACGCACGCCCCGCAGGTGACGCAGTCCCACACGACCTGATCGGCGACGGCGTTCGGCACGAGCGGCTGGAGCTCGACCGTTCCGGTGGAAGCGGTGATCAGCGGGGCCTCGGCCGCCACCTGGTCCCGGAGGTCCATGATCAGCAACTTGGGCGACAGGGCCTTCCCGGTGTTCCAGGCCGGGCAGAC
>JBKOZW010000144.1:0-11162 GCA_046726095.1 Actinomycetota bacterium | reverse complement strand
GTCAGGAACACGCTGAACTCAAGCGTCATCGCGCAGGCGAGGAAGCCGATCTGGCGCCAGTGCCTGCCGATCGCGAGGACGATCGCCGCGACCGCAGCGACGCCGATGATCACGGGGGTCGTTCCCAGATCGGACCCGATCTGCGTCAACGTGTCGAGCGTCGGGGTCCGTTGTTGGACGAACCAGCGGCTCACGCTCGCGTCGAGATGGTCGAGTCCGGCCGGCAACAGGAGATGGATCAACAAGAGACCGAGCCCGACGATCGCGATGCCGAGCACGATCAGCCCGACGGCCCAGACCAACAGTCCCGCGAGGATCGGCCGGAAGGCTTGCAGCCGCTTCCCCAGACGCTCCGAGATGCTTCCCGGGGCCGCCCCGAACACCGGGTCTCGGGGCTCCTCTCGTCGTTCGATCGTCCTACCACCACGGGTTCCCGCGTGCATCGCCCACCCCCACCCGGGACGTTCATCCCGTGGTCGCCTGTGGTTTCCCTCGAACAGGCGTCGGGAAACGTTGGACTCGAACCGCCGCTGCCGAGCGGTGCCGCTGCGGAGTTGGAAGGACCGGTTCTTGACCGAGCTCGCGATCGTCGCAGTCATGAGCCTCGCGGCGGGAATCTCCTGCGCTGCCGTCATCAGGGCGGTCCCGCACGCGGATCTCGCGCGATCCGCGTCGAAGCACCTCGAGGTTGCCCTCGTGGAGCGGCGAGGCGTGCGGCGATTCCTGCGTGCGCGCGTCGATCCCCAGGTTGCGACCGGGCTCGCGCTGACGGTCGTGCTGCTCGGTGTCATCGTCGCGGGGATCGTGTTCGGCGTGTTCGTCGCGATGATCCGCGCGGACTGGGGCGTGGTGAACGTCGACCGGGCGGTCTCGCGATGGGCGGCCGTGCATGGGACGCCGCTGTCGCTGAACGTGCTCGGCTGGATCACGTGGGCAGGCGGCACCCTGGTCGTCGTCGCGATCGCGTGTGCGACCGCCGCGTTCGCGGTTCATCGCTGGAAGCGATCCAGCGTGGTCCTGTTCTTCGTGGTGGTGGTGGGCGGCCAGTTCCTGCTTTCGAACCTCGTCAAGGTGGTGGTCGTGCGGGTCCGTCCGGACCTCCCGCCGCTCCACGTCGTGAGCGGGCCGTCGTTCCCCAGCGGCCACGCGACCGCTGCTGCCGCCACGTATGCGGCGGTCGCGCTCGTGCTCAGCCGTGGCGCGTCGCCTCGGATCCGAGCCGCCCTCGCCGGTGCGGCGGCCGCGATCGCCGTCGCCGTCGCGTGCTCCCGAGTGCTGCTCGGTGCGCACTGGACGTCGGACGTGGTCGGCGGGCTCATCCTCGGGTGGACGTGGTTCGGGGTCTGTGCCGTGGCGTTCGGTGGCCGCGTGCTCCAGCTTGGAGAGCCGGCCGAAGTGGCCGCGGCGGCGTCGGTCCCCGTGCGCCCGCGGGCGCGCGACCCGGCGGCGACGCGGTGAGCGCGAGCGGGGGCCAGTCCCCTCTAGATCACGTCCCACGGCACCGACGCGTAGACGTCGACCAGAGCCGAGATCCGCTCCGCTGAGGTCGCCAGCTCCGAAC
This sequence comes from Actinomycetota bacterium, assembly GCA_046726095.1. Lineage (GTDB taxonomy): Bacteria > Actinomycetota > UBA4738 > UBA4738 > HRBIN12 > AC-51. The sequence continues at coordinate 9,601 of JBKOZW010000144.1, read as the reverse complement.
CGTCGACGCGGCTGACCACGGCGACCCCCCGAGCGTTCGACAGGAAGGCTCCCTGGAACGATGTGACGTCCGACACACGGATCGGCATCCGGCGCATCGGGACGTCCCGTTGGGGGAGCGCCTCCTCCAAGAGCTGCATGGTGATCCCGCGGAGCATCTCGGCCTCGGGCCACACGATCCCTGACGCATCGAGGAATCCGATGTTCGCCATGGTGGTCTCGGACACGGTGCCGTCGTCGTACGTCAGCAGAGCATCGTCGGCCCCCTCCTGCTGGGCGCGTCGCCGGTGGAAGCCCTGGTCCGTGGTTACGTGCTTGATGTGCGGGCTCGGCCGGCGATACGGGATCGAGCGCAGCTGCTGCGGGGTTGCGATCTGGGCAGGCGGCTTGACCGTCACCGCGACTCGAGGGTCGCCGCTTCCTTCGAAGATGTACACGCGGACGGAGCCATCCTTCGTGGCGCCGAGTGCGTGACGGATCAGCGCCCGGACCCGTTCGAGATCGAGCTCGACGCCGAAGGCTTCCTTGGTCGCCGATCCGAGCCGGCGAAGGTGCAGGGCAAGGCCACGCGTCTTTCCGTCGCGCACCTGCAGGGCTGTGAAATGTCCGTAGGACGTGACGGTCGCCCAAACCAGGTCCGCGCTCGGGATCTTGCCGTCGATCTCGATCGTGATCATCCCGCTCCCGCGCCCGTCGGGTTCCGGGTCCGAGGACTCGGGCAATCCGCCTCCGAAGGAACGCTACCTTCGACGGAGGTCGTCTAGCCCTCCGGGCCATTGCATCTGGCGCCGGCGCCTGAGAAGGTTCACCCGTGCGTTGGCCCATCCCGGTCATGGTCTGCTTCTTCGTGCTCGCCTCGAGCGCGACGTCGGAGTCGGCCCAGGTCGTCCACGGACGAGGTCGCCACGCGGAGGCGGGGTTCGACGCAGGTGTGCTCGAGGACGGGCACCGACCGATCCAGATCCTCGATCGGCTGTGCGGCAATCCCGACCTGCAACGCCGCTGCAGCCCGATCCGGATGGCACTCGAGCGAGCGATCACCAAGGCCGTCGACCGGCCGATCACGTGGGTCCATCATGCAGATCCCCACGCCGGCGTGTTCTGGGTGCTGGCGCCGGTTCGCTTCGGCGCCGACACGGCGAAGGTCCGTTGGGCCTGGCGGGACCTGCGACCGTACGGCTGCTCCGGGGGCGGGCGACTGACCTATCAGCGCGACCACGGAGCGTGGCGCCTCTCCTTGGGGATCCTGTACGAGGGATGTCCGGCTTCGGCCTAGAGGCCTAGCGCCGCTCTTCGACGTCCGTCGTGGAGACGACCCAGCCCAGCCAGAGGATCAGCGGCACGACCGCCATCGTCCCCAGGATCGCGAAGTAGATCAGGATCTCGATCGGATGCTCGAGCTTGTCGGGGAACACCGAGATGATCGAGTCCATGAACGACTGCCAGCTGGCGAGCATCTGGTCTCCCGGGTCGTGTCGCGGCACATGGTACCCGGTCGATAGCCCGGATGGGCCACCGCGAAAGGTCTTGCTTCCGTTCGCATCACCATGCGAGACTTCGCGGGTCCGGGCCACGCCTGGACCTGACGGCGGCACGACGCGGGCACGTGCCGCCGTCGCTTTTCCGGGTCCGTTGCTATCGTGGGTCGGCCTCCGGGCGCGTAGCTCAGCGGGAGAGCGCTCGCCTCACACGCGAGAGGTCGCTGGTTCGAACCCAGCCGCGCCCACCCCGATAACCCGATGGGGGTTCACCCCGCGCTTACCGTCGATATCCAGGGCACGAGGGGCGCTGCTGAGGATCAGGGGGGCCGGTATGGCGGCGAAGGTGGAAGCGAAGAACCTCGCCGACCTCTACGACCTCCCGCTCGTCGAGTGGGCCGCGGTCACGGCTCGGCTCGAGCGCGGAGTGACCCAGGCGCCCGGGACCGGTGGGCCGAGCGCCACACATCTTGGTTGGCCACGGTCAATGCCGACGGTTCCCCGCACGTGACGGGCGTCGGCGCAACGTGGGTCGACGACACGTTCTGGTTCGAGACGGGTGAGCGCACGCAGGCGCGAAACCTGGTCCGGGACCCCCGCTGCACGCTCAGCGTTGCGATGCGAATTCGATCTCGTCTTCGAGGGAGACGCGCAGCGGGTCAGCGATCCTCCGATCGTTGCTGCCATGGCTGAGCGTTGGGCTGCGGAGGGCTGGCCCTGCCGGGTGGACGAGACGGGACGGGCCCTCACCGCCGAGTAGCTTCATGACCTGAGCCGGCGACAGAAGGCTCAGGTCTCCGTGTTGCCGGTCTCGGCGATCCCCTCGGCGTAATCGATCAGGTCGAGCTCGCCGGGCGATCGACCCTCGGCGGTGAGGAGCGCCGCCGCCTCCGCTCGGTGCTGCGTCCCGTGATTCACGACGTGCACGAGCATCTGCCACACGGGCACCCCCTCGTGGACGTAGTCGACGAAGCCGTCGGTCAGGGTGGGCAGCCAGACGTCGACCGCTGCCCACTCGGCTTCCCAGCGTTCTCGCAACTGGTCGACCGTCGGCAGCGGCTCCAGTTCGGGCTCGGGGGACTCGCCGGTGTCCTGGAATCCGTGGCGCCAGCGCTGCGAGGCGCCCAGGTGATGGACGAGGATCGCGCCCAGACCCCGTTCGCCGACGACGTCCGTCCGCGTCCACACGGTCGGGTCCAGGTCATCGAGAACCGTCAGCACTCGACGGGTCGCCCAGCGGTCATAGGCGAACAGGAAGCGGATCTCCTCGGCCTGCATCGGTCCTCCTGATGCGTGTTCGGCGCCGGTGGCTCGATAGGGCCGAGCAACGAGCCGGCTGAAGACGGCGATGCTAGCGCGGTCGGCGCGCAGGAGGGTTGTCGGCTCCGATACAGGAACGGATCGTGGACACGTTCCGTTCACCCGGAGGTTGCTAAACTCCGCGCCTTTCGGACCCTCATCGCCATCCCAGGAGAACGCCCGCATGTCACAGACGGTCACAACGGTCGCAGCGCGTGCCGAGGGGCTGCGCAAGGTCTACGGGGTCGGGGCCGCGAGCGTCGAAGCGCTGCGGGGGATCACGCTCGACTTCGCAGCCGGCGGATTCACCGCGATCATGGGCGCATCCGGGTCGGGAAAGTCGACCCTCCTCCATTGCCTGGCCGGGCTCGACACTCCCACCGAGGGCCACGTCTTCATCGGGGAGGTCGACATCACGCGGCTCTCCGAGCGCGAGCTGACGCGGCTGCGACGGGACAAGATCGGGTTCGTCTTCCAGGCCTTCAACCTGATCCCCACGCTGACCGCACAAGAGAACATCACCCTCCCGCTCGACATCGCGGGCAGGGACGTCGACCGCGCCTGGTTCGACGCCGTCGTGGAAACGACGGGGCTGCGGGATCGGCTGAGCCACAAGCCGGCTGAGCTCTCCGGTGGGCAGCAGCAGCGGGTGGCGGCCGCGCGGGCGCTGCTCTCCCGGCCGGAGATCGTGTTCGCGGACGAGCCGACCGGGAACCTGGACTCGCGCTCGAGCGACGAGCTGCTCACGTTCCTGCGCGGCGCCGTGGACGATCACGGTCAAACGATCGTCATGGTCACGCACGACGCCAAGGCGGCGAGCTTCTCCGATCGGGCCGTCTTCCTCGGCGACGGTCAGGTCGTCGACGAGATGGCGTCGCCGACGGCCGAGGGGATCCTGGATCGCCTGAAGTCCCTCGAGGTCTGAGTACCGCGATGCTTCGCGCGACCGTCAAGAGCTTGCTCGCCAGGAAGCTGCGGCTGTTACTCACCGCGCTCGCGGTCGTGCTCGGCGTGGGCTTCACGGCCGGCACCTTCGTCCTCACCGATACGGCGCTGGCGAGCTTCGACGACCTCTTCGGCCAGGCCTATTCGAACATCGACGTCGTCGTCCAAGCGCGGCAGGCGTTCACCCCGACCGGAGGAGGCGGAGGTGGAGGTGGGGGACCGGAACTGAACCCCGTCCCGGAGAGCATCCTCCCCAAGGTCCAGGCGGTGCCCGGTGTTCGTTCCGCTGAGGGTTCGGTGCAAGCGTTCGCCCAGATCATCGATCCGGCGACGGGCAAGAGCATCACGTCCGGAGGTGCTCCGACGATCGGCAGCTCGTGGTCGCCGGAGCTGTCCGCCTTCACGCTCGTCGAAGGCGCGGCACCGATCGGACCGCATCAGGTCGTGATCGACGCCGGGACCTCGGCCGACCACAACCTCTCGGTCGGAGAGCAGATCCGCATCGGGACGTATGCCGGGACGGACGAGTACACGATCTCCGGGGTCGTGCGCTTCGGCACCTCCAACAGCCTGCTGGGCGCGTCGTTCGCGATCTTCGACCTCCCGACGGCACAGCGACTCTTCAATCGCGAAGGCACGTTCGACTTCATCTATGTGCAAGGCGACGGCTCGGCGACCCCCGAACAGCTCGCGGAGCGGATCTCGGGGGTCCTCCCGAGCGGGTTCCAAGCGATCACGGGCGCGACCGCTGCGAGCGAGCAGCAGGATCAGGTGAACGAGGGGCTCGGGTTCCTCCGGACGGGCCTCCTCGTGTTCGGCTTCGTCGCGCTGTTCGTCGGGGCGTTCATCATCTTCAACACCTTCAACATCGTCGTGACGCAGCGCAGCCGCGAGCTGGCGCTGTTCCGCGCGCTCGGTGCACGCAGGCGACAGGTGATGACGTCGGTCCTCGTCGAGGCCGCCGTGGTCGGGCTCGCTGCGTCGATCGTCGGGGTGTTCGTGGGGGTCGTGCTCGCGATCGGCTTGAAGGCGCTGGTCGGCGCGATCGGGCTCAAGCTCCCTCCGACGGCGCTGGTCGTCGAGACCCGGACGGTCGTCGTCTCGTTGATCCTGGGCACCGGGATCACGCTCGCGGCAGCGATCTCACCAGCACGCCGTGCGTCGAGGCTCGCTCCCATCGAAGCGCTCCGCGAGACCGCCGCGCCAAGCAGCTCGATCAGGCGTCGCGTGATCGTCGGAACGGTGGTGACGCTGGGCGGGATCGGGGCGCTGGCCGCGGGACTGTTCGGCGGCGTGTCGAACGCGGGCATCGTCGTTGGGCTCGGTGCCGGGCTGACGTTCGTCGGCGTCGCGATGCTGTCCCCGCTCGTCGCTCGGCCGATCGCCTCGATCCTCGGTCTGCCGTTCCGGCGGAGGGTCTCCGGAAAGCTCGGAGGCGAGAACGCGAACCGCAACCCGCGCCGAACGGCATCCACGGCCGCGGCGCTCATGATCGGACTCGGCCTCGTCGCGTTCGTCGCGGTGTTCGCCGCATCGCTGAAAGCCTCCGTGACGGCCGTCCTCGATCGGACGATCCGATCCGACCTGATGCTCACGGCGTCCCAGTTCTCGCCCTTCTCTCCACAGCTCGCCAAGGATCTCGTCGCCGACCCGAACTTCTCCGCCGTCTCGGCCCTGCGACAGGGCGCCGAGGCGAAGGTCGGATCGTCGACGACGTTCCCCGCGGGGATCGACCCGTCGACGATCACGGACGTCGCGAACATCGAGATGGACGCCGGTTCCATCACGGACCTATCGAGGCCCGACACGGTCGCCGTCTCGCGCACCGAAGCCGATTCGAAGGACTTCACGGTCGGAGAGACCGTGCAGATGGAGTTCGCGCGGACGGGCACGCAGACGCTCACCGTCGTCGGGATCTTCGAACCGAACGCGCTCCTGAACGACTACGCGATCTCGCTCGAGACGTACGACGCCAACGTCGCCCAGCAGCTCGACTCGGTGGTGTTCCTGAAGTACGCGCCGGGGGCCGACCAGGCAGCCGCCCGGGCGAGCGTCGAGGCGCTCGTCGCGCGCGATTACCCGAGCGTCGACGTCAACGACCAGGAGCAGACCAAGCAAGCGTACGTGACGCAGGTTGACCAGGTCTTCGCGATCGTGTACGTGCTCCTCATCCTGTCGGTGTTCATCTCGGCGTTCGGGATCGTGAATACGCTCGGGCTGTCGATCTACGAGCGAATCCGAGAGCTCGGCCTGCTCCGAGCGGTCGGGATGAGCAAGCGACAGGTGAAAAGGATGATCCGGGTGGAGGCAGTGATCATCGCCGTCCTCGGCGCGCTGCTCGGTCTGGTGGTCGGGATCCTGTTCGGGTGGGCGCTCCAGCGGGCCTTGTCCGACGTCGGGATCGACCGGCTCGCGATCCCGGTCGGGCAGCTGGTGTTCATGCTGATCGTGGCCGCGTTGATCGGCGTGATCGCCGCGATCCTGCCGGCGCGCCGCGCGTCCAGGATCAACGTGCTCGAGGCGATCACCTACGAGTAACGCGGTGAGCCGCTCGTCGTTCCGGCCGGCCTGAAGCCGTCGGCTATCCTCACTCCATGCCGCAGTTGACGCTCTCCGACGGTACCGTCGTGGCGCTTCCCGAAGGCGAGCCGGTCGGGAGCGTCCTGGATCCGAGCGCGATCGCGGCCCGTGTCGACGGGGACCTCCGCGATCTCTCCTTCGCCCCCGACACGGACGTCTCGGTCGAGGCCGTGGATCCCGCGTCGGAGGACGGCCTCCGTGTCCTGCGCCATTCCGTGGCGCACGTCTTGGCGCAGGCGGTCTGCCAGCTCTGGCCCGGCACGCGGTACGCGATCGGACCTGCGATCACCGATGGCTTCTATTACGACCTCGCGATCCCGGAGCGCGTCTCGGCGGACGATCTGCCCCGGATCGAAAAGGCGATGCGCGCGATCATCGGTGCGGACCAGCCGTTCGTCCGGGAGGAGGTCTCCCGGCCCGAGGCACTGGACCGCCTCGACGGCCAGGACTTCAAGCGGGAGATCATCGAGAAGCTGGGCGAGGAGGAGGCCGAGGTCGCCGCCGGCGACGTCGTCAGCCTCTACCGGAACGACGGGTGGATCGACCTCTGTCTGGGTCCGCACGTACCGTCCACGGGCCGGATCGGCGCGTTCCGGCTCACGTCGCTCTCGGGCGCGTACTGGCGAGGCGACGAGCGCAACCCGCAGCTGACCCGGATCTACGGCACCGCGTGGGCGAGCCAGGAGGACCTGGACGCGTACCTGGCTCGCCTCGAAGAGGCAGAGAAGCGGGATCACCGGAGGTTGGGACGCCAGCTCGATCTGTTCTCCAGTCCAGAGGAACTCGGGCCGGGGCTCTGGATATGGCATCCGCGCGGCGGCGTGTTCCGGAAGGCGCTCGAGGATTGGGTCCGCGACCTCCACCTCGAGCGCGGATACGACCTGGTCGTCACCCCCCACATCGCGCGCTCGGTGCTCTGGGAGACCAGCGGTCACCTCGAGAAGTACTCGGACAACATGTATCCGCCCATGCGGACCGATACGGGCGACTACTACGTGAAGCCGATGAACTGTCCGTTCCACGTGCTCGCGTACAAGTCCTCGGTCCGCAGCTACCGGGACCTGCCGATGAGGCTGTCGGAGCTCGGCACGATCTACCGCCACGAGAAGATCGGCACCCTCCACGGGCTCCTCCGCATCCGCGGCGGTACCCAGGATGACTCCCACATCATCTGTCGCCCCGATCAGCTGGTCGACGAGATCCTTCAGGTGTTCGATCTGACGCTCGAGATCCTCGCGACGTTCGGATTCGACGAGCCCGTGATCGAGCTGTCGACCCTTCCCGGTCAGACCATCGTCGACGAGGAGATGGCGACGAAGGCCACCGAAGCGCTGACGATGGCGTTGGAGCGAAGCGGGCTGCGGTATCGGGAGGCAGAGGGCGAGGGTGCGTTCTACGGTCCGAAGGTCGATTTCCACTTCCACGACGCGATCGGTCGGCTCTGGCAGCTCACGACGGTGCAATGCGACTTCGCCCTCCCCGAACGGTTCGGTATGGAATACGTCGGCGAAGACAACAAGCGCCACCGTCCCGTCATGATCCACCGAGCGATCCTCGGGACCCTCGAACGGTTCAGCGCCGTGTTGATCGAGCACTACGGCGGTGCGTTCCCGCTGTGGCTGTCGCCGGAGCACCTGCGTTTCGTCCCGGTCGCCGATCGGCACGTGCAAGCGTGCCGCGACCTCGCGGACCGGGCCCACGCGACAGGTCTGAGGACGTTCGTCGACGAGACGCACGAGTCGGTGGGCAAGAAGATCCGCTCGGCGCAGCTGATGAAGGCGCCGTACTCGGTCGTGGTGGGGGATCGCGACCTCGAGGCGGGGACCTTCACCGTGCGTGACCGTTCCGGCGCGGAGCACGCCGGTGTCCCCTTCGACGAGCTCGTGGACACGCTCGTGCGGGAGGTCGCGACCCGGTCGCTTGCGCAGAGCGATTTCGGAGGCTAGCTCCGGTGGAGCACCTCTGGAGCCCGTGGCGCATGGAGTACCTCCAGGCGAACAAGGACCTCGTCGAAGATCGCTGCGTGTTCTGCGCCCTGCTCGACGAAGGCGACCCGGACGGCGAGCGGATCCTTCGTCAGGATCCGCTCGCTTTCGCCGCGCTGGCCAAGTACCCGTACGCGCCCGGGCACATCCTGGTGCTGCCGACCCGTCACGTCGCGGACATCGAGGACCTCACCGCGGACGAGCATGCGGCCAACGCGGCGCTGATCCAGACGTCGGTCCACGTCCTCCGCGCCGTCTCCGAGCCGCACGGGTTCAACATCGGGCTGAACCTGGGACGTGTGGCCGGCGCGGGCATCCCCGAACACCTGCACTGGCACGTGGTTCCTCGCTGGAGCGGGGACACCAACTTCATGCCGGTGATCGGGGACACCCGGGTCCTCCCCGAGCTCCTCGACGAGACGTACGCCAAGCTACGGCCGGGCTTCGAGGACGAGTGATGGAGGGAACCGTCGAGCTTCCGGACGGCGCCACGCTCCGCTTCGACACGACCGGCGACGGCCCCGACGTGGTCCTGCTCCACCCGGGGCTCTGGGACCGCCGCGTGTGGGACCGGCAGATGGAGACCTTCCCCGCGGCCGGCTACCGCGTCACGCGGTACGACGCTCGGGGCTACGGGGAGTCGAGCCGGCCGACGGGCGACCCGTACTCGCACGTCCGGGATCTGGAGACGCTGATGGACTCGCTCGGGATCGATGGCGCCGCGCTCGTCGGGTGCTCGATGGGGGGAGGCATCGAGGTCGATTTCGCGCTCGAGCACCCCGATCGGGTCTGGGCGCTCGTCCCCGTCGCCGCCGGGCTCGGCGGCTTCGAGGCGTTCGAAGAGGAAGAGGACTGGTGGGAAGCGGCGAACGCCCCCGTGCAGGAGGCGATCGAAGCGGGCGACCTCGAACGCGCCGAAGACGCGCGGCTGGCGATCTGGGCTCCGCTCGGCACCGACGACGAAGCCGGGGCCCGGATCCGGGAGCTCGCGTTCGCCAACATCCACGAGCTCACGATGGACGAGAGCGCGCTCGAGGAGCTCGAACCGCCCGCCGCCGCTCGGCTCGCGGAGATCGACGTGCCGACCTTGGTGCTCGAAGCCGAGCACGATCCGCCGGTGAGCCGCCGCGAGAGCCGGGCGATCGCGGACGGCATCCTGGATGCGCGACTCGTCGTGATCGAGGGCGCGGACCACGTGGTCAACCTGCGCCAGCCCGAGCGCTTCGACGGGGTCGTCCTGGGATTCCTGAACGAGGTCCGGCCCGTCGGCTGAGCGCTGCTATCTCTTCTGGGCCTCTTCGCGGGCCTTCCGATA
>JBKOZW010000143.1:0-4705 GCA_046726095.1 Actinomycetota bacterium | reverse complement strand
GAGGACGTCCTGCACGTGGTGAGCCTACGGTCGATCGATGACGCGACCACCGAGCTGACGGTCCACGAGTTCGGCTACCCGGACGCGCAGACCGTCGAGATCTCACGGACCGGCATGGAGCAATGCCTCGACAAGATGGAGGCCAGCCTCACGACGTCCTGAGAGAGCTGAGGCGATCGTCGGGTGTCGGTGGCTGGTGCCACGATCGGGCGGTGTCCGACGAGGGGACGATCCTGCACGCGGACGCCGACTCGTTCTACGCGTCGGTCGAGCAGCGGGACGACCCCGCGCTCCGGGGGCGACCGGTGATCGTCGGCGGCGGCGTGGTGCTCGCGGCCAGCTACGAGGCCAAGGCGTACGGCGTGCGGACCCCGATGGGCGAGCGGCAGGCGCGCCGCCTCTGCCCGCAGGCGATCGTGGTGCGCCCGCGGATGGAGGCGTACTCGGCCGCCAGCACGGCGATGTTCGAGGTCTTCCGCGACACCACACCGCTGGTGGAGGGCCTGTCGATCGACGAGGCGTTCCTGGACGTCGGTGGCCTGCGCCGGATCGCCGGCACGCCGTTCCAGATCGCGGGGCGCCTGCGGGGGGACGTGCGTGAGCGGGTCGGGATCCCCGTCACGGTCGGCGTGGCGCGGACCAAGTTCCTGGCGAAGGTCGCGAGCGGCGTCGCGAAGCCCGACGGCCTGCTCGTGGTGCCGGTCGACGGCGAGCTCACGTTCCTCCACGCGCTGCCGGTCGAGCGGCTGTGGGGCGTCGGGGCGGTCACGGCCCGGAAGCTGCGAGAGCGATCGATCGCCACGGTCGCGGACGTCGCGCGGCTCGACGAGTCGGCGCTCGAGCGGATCCTCGGGCGAGCGGTGGGGCGGCACCTCCACGCGCTCGCACACAACCGCGACCCACGCCCGGTGGTGGTGGGTCGTCGCCGTCGGTCGATCGGCACCCAGCGAGCGCTCGGACGACGGGCGCGCTCGCCCGGGGCGCTCGAGACCGACCTGCTCGCGCTGGTCGACCGCTTGTCCCGGCGCCTCCGAGGCGCACGTCGCGTCTGCCGGACGGTGACGCTGCGCCTGCGTTTCGACGACTTCACGCGGGCAACCCGATCGCACACCCTCCCTCAGGCGACCGCGGAGACGGCGGCGCTCCTGGACGCCGCACGCATCCTCCTGTCCGAGGCGATGCCGGTGATCGAGCAGCGCGGGATCACCCTGATCGGTCTCACCTTCAGCAACCTGTTCTCCGACGACGCCGTCCAACTTGCGTTGCCGTTCGGGTCGGCCTCGTCGGCGATCGACGCGGCGCTCGACGATCTCCACGAGCGGTTCGGCTCGCACGGGGTCACGCGTGCCGTCCTGCTCGGACGGCCGGAGGGGCTCCGGGTTCCGCTCCTCCCCGACTGATCCTGGCGATCAAGGTCCGGGTCTTGCGCTCCGCACCGATGCTTCGTAGCGTTGGTGAGAAGTCCCTGGGAGGGGCGCGTGTCGGCTTCCGCACGTTCAGTGAAGCTTTCGTTCGTTGGCGTCCTCGCGATCGCATACATCGGCGTTGCACTGGCGGCGAGACACCTGCCAGCGCTTGGAGCACCGGCGGTAATCGCCGGACAGCCGGTGACGCCGATCAGGCACGTCGTCGTGATCTTCAAGGAGAACAGGAGCTTCGACGAGTACTTCGGGAGGTTCCCCGGCGCGAACGGAGCCACCACCGCGAAGAAGCACGACGGGACGGTGGTCTCGCTCGCCGAGACACCCGACTCGCTCCCGAATGACGTGGGGCACGGTCCGGATTCGTTCAGGCTCGCGTACGACGGCGGGAAGATGGACCGGTTCGACCTCGAGAAGGGGGCGTACTCGAGCACGGGGAGGCCACTCGCGCTCTCACAGATGTATCAGCGCGATATCCCGAACTACTGGGCGTACGCCAGCCGCTACGCGATCGCCGACCGCTTCTTCGCATCGTGGAAGGGCGCGAGCTTCACGAACAACCTGTACGCGATGGCAGCACAGGCCGGGATCTACGACTCGACGCTGAACGGACGGAGCGTCTACAAGATCCCGATGTCGCCGACGCAGAAGCCCCTGCGGTATTGGGGATGCGACTCCCCCTCTGACACGACCGTCCAGATGATCAACCCGACCACGCGCGATCTCTCGACGATGTTCCCCTGCTTCAACTTCCCGGCCTTGCCGAACCGGTTGGCGAACAACGGCATCTCGTGGCGCTTCTACAACACCACCGGAGCGCAAACGGTCCACAACCCCCTCGACGCGCTGAAGCCGGTCCGCTACAACACGCAACTCTGGTCCCGGGTGGTACCGACCAGCCGGTTCTTCACCGACCTCGACAACAACACGCTTCCGAGCGTGTCGTGGATCGTCGGTCACCAGTTGGAGCATCCGCCGGCGTCCACATGTAGGGGCGAGAACGAGACCGTCAGCTACGTGAATGCCGTCATGAACAGCCCGGCGTGGTCATCGACGGCGATCTTCGTCGTGTGGGATGAGTGGGGCGGCTTCTACGATCATGTGCCCCCGCCCCAGATCGACTTCCTCGAATACGGCTTCCGCGTGCCGTTGATCGCGATCTCTCCGTACACGAAAGCCGGGTCGAGCCCCGCCGGCGGTTCGATCTCGAGCACGATGTACAGCCACGAGTCGATCTTGAAGTTCATCGAAGACAACTGGGGGCTGGGGAGCCTCACGCCGGCAGACGCGCGGGCGAACGACATGATGGACATGTTCAACTTCTCGCGCGCGCCGAACCCCCGGCTGGTGTTGCCGATGCGCACGTGCCCTTCGCTCACCGCCGCGGAGAAGCAGCTGCTGAGGACGCGCAACCCCGACTGAACGTCGCGCGGTTGCCTCCCACCCGCCTTCGTGGCTAATGGAACGCGATCAGCTGTGTGGGTCCGGCGACGCCCCGCCCCCCGTTCGAGACGAGATAGTCGTCCAGCCCGTTCCCGTCGTAGTCGAGGACCGAGACGGCCGCGCCGCACCCCTTCGACGTCTCGGGGATCGGGACCTGCGTCCAGCCCGTCGATGTCGAGAGCAACATCAGGTCGGGGGGATTCGGCAAGGTGGGATCCTGCTGGGACTGCACGACGTACAGGTCGGGTCGGCCGACGCCGTTCGACTCACCGACCCCAACGGCCCGCCCGGCCGTCAGCGCCTTGGAGTAGACGACGTGTGAGAATCGGCCGTCGCCGGTGCCGTACCGGATACTGAGCGACCTCTTCGCGACGGTTACGAGGTCGAGCACCGCGTCTCCGTTGAGATCCACGAGCCTGGCGTCCTGGGCCTTGGAGGCGATCCCGAGGGCCACCGCCACGTTCACGAAGACATGTTCCGCAGGGTGGTATCGATAGAGGCGCAGTCCCTTGACGGCGCAATCCAGCACGTCTTCGTAGCCGTCCCCATCGTAGTCGACGGCCTGCACGCAGCCTGGCGTCGTGGGAAGCCCGCCGACCTGCTCATCCAAGCCGTACCCCGGTGCAGATCGGAACGAGGTCCCGCCCTCGTTGATGAACAGGCGATTCTTCGTGGGTTGCCCGTCTGGCCGAGGGTAATAGTTGACGACGAACAGATCCGACCACCCGTCATCGTTCACATCGAGGAACGTCGCGGTGCGTCCACGACCGTATGCATCGAGGACGCCGTACGATGCCGCTTCGTTGACGAACCCACCGGCCGGCAGCTGCATCCAGAGCTCGTTCGCCTTGATCCGTATCCCGCGCGCGGCTCCGAGGGTGCAATAGAGATCGACGAGTTGGTCGTGGTCCACGTCGGCCGAGGCGCATTGGTGCCGATCGCGGTGCGCCGGGAGCAGACCGGCGTACCGTTCCGTGAACCGGCCGGTCCCGTCGTTGTAGAAGAGCTGGGTGCTCTGCGCCGATTGCCGGTTCCACACGATGTCGACGTCGCCATCGGCGTCCAGGTCGACCGGCAGTGAGGCCACCGACTCCGACATCTGCGCCAACCCAGCCAGCGACGCGTCGTCCGTGACGACCGATGCGGCTGAAGCCGCCGGTACGACGGCCGGAAGGATCACCAGCGCCGTCGAGGTCGCCCAGACGACGACGACGCGTCCCCCAACGATCATCTCCCTCTCCCTGGTGTTATGGCCCTTGGCATGACCATATCCATCGGAAGGTCAACTTGAACACGCTCGGATCGCGACGACCCTCGCGTCGTTGCCGGGGCTCATGGAGCCCGTGCGCGCGCCGTAGGGTGGGAATCATCCTCGGCTCGACGAGGTTCCGGGGGGATACACAGCCGAAGGGAGGCGCGATGAAGGCGTTGGCGCTCGAGTCGTTCGATGGTGGACCGAAGGTGATGGATGTCCCGGACCCCGTGGCCGGGGCCGGTGAGCCACTCGTGCGGGTCGCGGCGGCCTCGCTGAACGCGTTCGACGTGGGGGTCGCAGCCGGCTCCATGAAGGACTTCATGCCCTACGAGTTCCCGGCGCTGATCGGGAGCGACCTCGCGGGTCGGGTCGAAGCCGTCGGGGACGACGTCACAGGCTTCGCGGTCGGCGAGCGGGTCTTCGGCATGATGGGCAGCAAGGGCGTGGTCCACGACGGTTCGTTCGCTCAGCTCGCGAACCCGCAGGCCGCTTCGATCGCATCCGCGCCGGAGGGCCTGTCGGACGCCGACGCGGGATCGCTCGGGGTCGCCGGTGGTACCGCGATGAGCGCGGTCGACGCCGTGGA
>JBKOZW010000142.1:0-10489 GCA_046726095.1 Actinomycetota bacterium | reverse complement strand
CGGCTCGGTCCGCCTTCCACCAGGTAGCTCGCCAGCGTGAACGGCGCGCCCGCGAACCCGATCAGTGGGACCTCGAGCTCCTTCACGAGCAGCCGGACGGCCTCGATGGTGGACGGCACGTCTGCTTCGGGCTCCAGCGTCCGGAACCGCCCAACGTCGGCCGCCGAGCGGACCGGTTCGTCCAGCACGGGTCCGCGGCCGGCTTCGATGCGGAACGCGAACCCGATCGCCACGAGCGGCACCACGATGTCGCTGAACAGGATCGCCGCGTCCAGGGGCATGCGACGGAGCGGCTGCAGGGTGATCTCCACGGCTTCCGCCGGTGACCGGATCGTCTCCAGGATGTCCCGGTCGCCGCGGAGCTCGCGGTACTCGGGCAGGTAGCGTCCGGCTTGGCGCATGAACCAGACCGGCGTTCGGTCGACCGGTTCGCCACGCAGCGCGCGCAGCAGACGATCGTTCGACGGGGCCACGGCCCCAAGGATAGAGAGTGGCTCAGGCCAGCTCGGGGCCCTCGATGCCGAGCTCCCGGGCGAACCCGCGCTCCACCCGCCGGCTCCGCCCGAGCGCCTCCATCACGGCGTCCACCAGGCGGTCGATGTCGAAGGGTTTGATCACGTAGCCGCTGGCGCCGAGCTCCCGCGCCCGCTCCATATCCTCGATGTCCTTCTTGGCGGAACAGACGACGATCGGGACGGGGTCACCCATCGCGTGCAGATCCTCGAGCACCGACCAGCCATCGATCCCCGGCAGCATCACGTCGAGCACGACCGCGTCCGGGCGCTCGCTCTGGATCCGCGAGATCGCCGTCCGGCCGTCGCCGGCCAGGATCGGCTCGACACCCATCGCCGTGAGGTTCACACGGAGCACGACGAGCAGATCCGGATCGTCCTCGACGATCAGGACGCGAGGCTTCAACGCCATGCTCACCCCGCCTCTCCGACCCGCTCGTGGCGAAGCTCGATCAGCTCCGCGACGTGGGCGCGCTCCGCTTCGTAGAGCCGTGCGTTCGCCACGGCCGAGGCCGCCTGCTCGGCGAACACCGCGACGGCTCGCAGGTCGTATTCGGTGAACGCATGATCCGCGGCCGCGTTCACGTTCAGCACGCCGACGACCTCGTCGCGATGGATCAACGGGAGCGACATCGCGCTCTCGACGTACGGATCGCGGTCGGCCAGGCCGGGGAACTCCGTGGGATCGACGTGGCCCTCGATCAGCACCGGCTCACGGCGGAGCGCAACGTGTCCGGCGACCCCGTCGCCCAGCTTCAGCCGCGCGCCGACGGCCTCCTGCCGCCCACGCACGCAGAGCGTCACGAGCTCGTCACCCTCGACCAACATGATCGATCCGCCGTTCGCATCGAGCAGGTCACAGGCGCTCCGCAGGACCGTCTGGAGCAGCTCGGGCAGATCCAACACCGAGTTCATCGCCCGGCCCGCCTCGAGCAGCAGCGACGCCTCGTGCAGCCGGTTCGTGAGCGCCGCGGTCAGCACGCGCTCGTCGGTGAGCATCCGCGTCGCACGGCCGAGCCGCGTTTCCTTCTCGACGGCGTAGACGCAGAACGCGATCGCGAGCAGGAAGACCGCGAGCCGCAGGAGCGGCTCCGAGAGCATCCGTGACGAACCATCGGCGGGACGCGTCACCACCATGACGCCTGCGGCAACCAGGGCGATCACGACGGTCGTCAGCAACCACAGACGGAACCGGCGACGTTCGACCGCTTCGAGCGAAGGCGTACGGAAGTCGCGGAGCCCGGCGACCCTCGCCTCGCGGCGCAGCCGGTCCGCGTCGGGGGTCTTTTCGCGTTCGAACACCCGCAGGAGCCTTCCTCTCACGTCTGCGGTGGTCATCGGCGTCCCAGCAGCGCCCTCAACAGGGAGAACGGGGGACCCCCGCGAGCGGGGGTCCCCCGTCGGTTGCCTGGGCCGCGCGGCTTCAGGGACGCGTGGCCGAACGTCCTAGGAGGTGCTTGTGGTGCTGGTGGTCGGCGCGACCAGGGAGCCGATCAGCATCACGACCCCGCCGCCGAGCATCCACCAGAGCCCGGGGCCGATCGCATCCGGCAGCGTGGCGTCGGCCCGTGCGAGCTCGACCACGATCAACCCGAACGCGATGATCGCGATCGCCCCGGCGAGCCGCGAGATCCAGCCGCTCATGCTCATCAGGCCGATGACACCCAGGACCGCGCACCCGAGAGGCACGAGCGCCGCAGCGCGCCAGAAGTTGACGTCGGTCTCGGGGTTCATCTTCCAGTAGGCATCGAACGCCAGCGCGTCGCCGTTGGCGCTGTTGATCCACACCTGGAACACGGCGATCACCAGTGCCGCGGCTCCGGCCAACGTCAGGATGAAGCGGACCACGGACATCGCGGCGAACGGATGCCCGGTGGTGATCTCCTCGTCATGCGTGTGCACCGTTTCGGCCATCGAAGACCTCCTTCCAACCGGTCTGTAGGTTCCCCGTGGCCCGTCCCCGTAATCGCTCCTGCCGGGTTCAGGTCCGCCGCCATGGGACGCGTTGCGGCGCTGTCGATTCGCGCAACGGGTTGCATCGATCTGGCATCGGCGACCGCGCCCGCCCCTATGGGCGGAGCAGCAGGGGGATCACCGGGGATGTCCTGTCGCGAAACGGCGTGCAACTGGCACACAGCGACGTTCGGAGACCCCTCGCTTATCTGTCTCCCAGGTCCAAACGAACGGGAGGTGCCTGGCAAACCGGATGCGCCGCCCACGCGTATCGCTATCGAGTGATCCGGTCTGACTTGCAAAAAAGGAGGCGCCAGCCCAAAACGTGGCCCATGGAGAGACCTCAAGACCACCAGAGGAGAAGGGGGGTTCACCATGCGAGCAGGTAGGGTCTTGCTCGTCGTTCTTCTCACCGCTGGCTTCGCCATCCTGGGTGGCCCGGCTGGCGCTGAAGGACGCCCATTCAGGACGACGCTGACGGGAAGCGCCGAGGTGCCAGGCCCGGGCGATCCGGATGCATCGGGGACCGCGTCCATCGCGCTCAACCAGGGCCAGGATGAGGTCTGCTTCTCCCTGACCTGGGAGAACATCGATGGCACTGTCGTCGCCGCTCACATCCACGAGGCCCCGGTCGGGGTGGCCGGCCCCATCGTGGTTCCGCTGTTCATGGACACTTCGTTCTCGGGTACCGGCAGCTTCAGCGACTGTGTCGCGGGGATGAGCGGGGAGCTCATCAAGGACATCAGGCAGAACCCGACCGAGTACTACGTGAACATCCACAGCACCGTGTTCCCGGCGGGAGCGATCCGCGGGCAGCTGAGCAAGTGAGCCTCGAACAGCTGAGAGGCCAGTCATGCGTGTGTCGAGGGGCCGGTCCTCAAGGACCGGCCCCTCGACTTCAGGTCGTGTGATCCTCCTCCCGCTACGGGGTATCTGGCTGACGCGAGTGAACCAGGTCCCGAGCGCGCGGAGGCCTGAGCTGCACGATTTCCCGAGACAGGTCGGTGTCCTAGGACATCACAGATGGCGGGAGGAGTGGGATTCGAACCCACGAGCGAGTTGCCCCGCTAACGGTTTTCAAGACCGTCGCCTTCGTCCGCTCGGCCATCCTCCCCGACGCAGGGTAACCGCTGGTCAGGCGAGTTCGCGGCGCCAATCCCGGCCCGCTACCCTGGCGACGTGAACGACGACTACCAGCCCGTGCCCGCTCGTGACCCCGACGATCGGTTCCGGTCCATGGTCGACGACCTGCCCGTCGTCGTCTTCACGTTGAGCGACGAACACCCCGGCAAGACCCTCTATGTGAACCGGCAGATCGAGCGGATCCTCGGCTACGTCGTCGAGGACTGGCTGCGCGACGGGAACCTCTGGATCGACCTCCTCCATCCGGATGATCGCGAGAGGCTCCTCGAGGACTGGGCGGCGACCCGCGAGGCGCGTCGTGCGTGGAGCGGAGAGTTCCGCTACCGGCACGCCGACGGCCATTGGGTATGGGTCCACGAGCACACCCGGCCCGTGCTCGACGCGGACGGTGAAGTCGTCTGTTGGGAAGGCATCGTCGAGGACGTCTCTGATCGCGTGCATGCCGAAGAAGAGGCGGCGGCTGCGGAACGAGACCTCGTCGGATCCGAAGCTCGCTTCCGCTCCCTGGTCGAGAACCTGCCGGCCGTCGTCTACATCGAATCGAACGAGCCGACCCCACGAACCCTGTACGTCAGTCCGAACGTCGCGGAGGTCATGGGGCACCCTCCCGAGGTCTTCCTGGGAACGAACGACGAGTGGACGCGCGTGATCCATCCCGACGATCGCGCGCACGTGCAGGAACAGGCTGCGATCTCGACGGAGCGAGGGACGACGTTCGACCTGGAATACCGGATCGTCCGAGCCGACGGCGACGAGGTCTGGGTGCATGATCACTCCGTGCTCGCTCGGGACGCCGACGGCAACGCCATCCAGTGGCAGGGGGTCCTGATCGACGTCACGGATCGCGTCCGAGCCCAACGCGATCTAGCCACGTCCGAGGCGCGCTACCGGGCTCTGGTCGAAGGGATCCCCGCGGTCGTCTACGAGATGGGCCTGGACGACCATCGGCGGACGCTCTACGCGAGCCCACACATCGAGGCGCTGTTCGGGTACACGCGCGAGGAATGGCTCGACCAGCAGGACATCTGGATGGAGCTCCTCCACCCCGACGATCGCGAGATCGAGCTGGCCGCGCACGACCTGCACAGCTCCACCGGTGAGCAGTGGGCGCGCGAGTACCGGCTCATCGCGGCGGACGGTCGCGTCGTTTGGGTCCGCGACCACGCGATGCTCCTTCGAGATCTCGACGGGAAGCCACTGACCTGGCAGGGCGTGATGGTCGACGTCACGGCACAGAAGGAGGCCGAGGAGCGCCTGCGCCTGTCCAACGACGAGCTCGAGTTCCGGGTTCGGGCACGGACCGCCCAGCTCGAAGAGGCGAACGAGCTCATGTCGCTCGAGATCGGCGAGAGACTCCGCGTCGAGAAGGAGCACCGCGCGATCGAAGAACGCTTCCGGCACCTTGTCGAAGACCTCCCCGCCGTCGTGTACCGACGGCAGCTCGCCGAGGCGGACGACGGCCGGAACCACGAATACGCGAGTCCGCAGATCGACGACCTGCTCGGGTTCACGACGGCCGAGTGGCTCGACGATGATCTGCGGATGTCGCGGGTGCACCCGCACGACCGGGAAGCCCTCGCCGAAGCATGGGCCCGGAGCAGCATCACGGGGGAGCCGTTCCAGGTGCAGTACCGATGCTTCCACAAGGACGGGCGCATCATCTCGCTGTTCGATCGCGCCACGCTGCTTTCGCGGAACGGCGCCGGTGATCCGTTCCTCTTCCAGGGCGTTTTGATCGACCTGACCGCCAGGCTCGACGCAGAGCGGAAAGCGGCGGAGGCGGAGCAGCGCTTCCGCGAGCTGGCGGAGCTCAGCTCGGTGGTCCCCTACGAGTTCGAGCTCACCTCCGGTGAGGACGCCGCGATCGGATGGACGATCACGACGCCGATGCTCTCGGACGTGTTCGGACTGCCGGTCGAGGCATGGAACGATGAGGCGCGCTGGCTCGAGCTCGTCCACCCGGATGATCTCGACAAGGTGGTCGAGCAGATCCGGCTCATCACCGAGCATGGCGAGTCGTGGAACCTCGACTACCGGATGATCGCCACCGATGGACGCATCGTGTGGCTGAGCGACCGCGGACGCTGCATCCAACGAGACGACCGCGGAAGGGCCGTCCGGTTCCAGGGCGCGGTGCTCGACGTGACGGCTCGTCATCGAGCTGAAGAGGCGATGACCGACGAGCTCGCGGTCCTCCGTCACCTGATCGACGGGATGCCGGCGATCCCATGGACGCACCAGGTCGACACGACGTCAGGGTGGACCCGTTACGTCTTCATGGGGAACCAGTGCTTCGAGCTCTTGGGGTTCACGGCAGAGGAACTCCTGGCGGAGCCCCACCATTTCCCACGCCTAGTCCATCCTGAAGACCGGGAACGCGTGACCCGGAAGAGCGACGAAGCAGACCGCACCGGCGTCTGGGACGACGAGTACCGGGTGATCCATCGCGACGGGTCGGTCCGGTGGATCCACGGTGTCGGTCGACGCGTCAGCCCGCCGGGCATCGACCCCGCGACGTGGCAAGGCGTGTCGATCGACGTGACGACGCGGCATGCAACTCCGATCCAGGTGGGCACCGTCCGACAGCAAACGGAGGGGGCCTAAGCGGTCAGACCTGCAACCGCTCCCAACTCACCTGCTGGACGGCCTCCTGCTAGGCGAGCTGGCTACGAGCGAGGCGTCAGAACACGAGCCCGTTCCGGCAGGTACTGCCATAGCTGCTCCGGCACCGTGACCGACCCATCCTCCTGCTGGTTGTTCTCCAGGATCGCGATCAACGTCCGTCCGAT
Organism: Actinomycetota bacterium; assembly: GCA_046726095.1. Classification (GTDB taxonomy): domain Bacteria; phylum Actinomycetota; class UBA4738; order UBA4738; family HRBIN12; genus AC-51. The sequence goes on along the minus strand of JBKOZW010000142.1, from coordinate 4,092 downwards.
CGCCGTCGCCGTCCCGTTTAGGGTGTGCAGGGTCTCGATGCTCCCGTCGGCTCGCCGCACGCGCGTCTGCGCCCGCCGCGCCCCGTAGTCGGTGTAATTGGAGCAGGACGTGAGCTCGCGATACTTCCCTTGGCCGGGCAGCCACGCCTCCAGGTCGTACTTCTTGGCGGCGGCTCCACCCAGGTCGCCGGCGGCGACGTTCACGACCCGATACGGGATATCGAGGCCACCGATGATCTCCTCTTCGATCGAGACGAGGAAGTCGTGCTCGTCCCAGCTGGTCTCGGGGGCCGCGAACGAGAACATCTCGACCTTGTCGAACTGGTGGACGCGGAACATGCCGCCCAAGTCCTTGCCGTAGGAGCCGGCCTCGCGGCGGAAGCACGTGGAGTACCCCGCGTACCGCAACGGGAGATCGCCTTCATCCAGGATCTCCTCCATGTGGAGCGCCGCAAGCGACACCTCCGACGTGCCCACGAGGTAGAGCTGATCCGCGTCGGTCCGGTAGATGTTGACCTCGTCGGTCGGGAGGAACGCAGAGCCGTACATCGCCTCCTCGCGAACGAGCACGGGCGGGATCGACGGCGTGAAGCCGTTCTCGACCAGGACGTCCATCGCGTTCCGCATCAGCGCGAACTGAACGAAGACGAGGTCCCCGAGCAGGTAGACGAAGCGCGAACCGCTCGTGCGCGCGCCGCGCTCCACGTCGAGCATGCCGAGCGCGGTCGCCAGTTCCGCGTGGTCCTTCGGCTCGAACCCGAACGAAGGCGGCTCACCCTGGCGCCGGACCTCGACGGCGTCCTCGTCGGTGAAGCCGTCGGGCGTGCTCGGGTCGGGCAAGTTCGGGGTCGATGCGAGGAGCAAGCTCAGCTCGGTCTCGGCTTCGGAGAGCTGCGGATCGAGCTCCTTCAGCTCGGCGCTTACCTTGGCGACGTCCGCGATCAACCGCTGCTTCTCGCCTCCCTGCGCGCCACCGATCGCTTTGGAGGCCCGGTTCTGCTCGGCGCGGAGCGTCTCGACGCGCTGGGTGAGGTCGCGGCGGCGTTCGTCCGCGGCGAGCAGTTCGTCGACGCGGCCTTCGAGATCCCTGCGGGCGAGCGCGGTTCGGAAAGGATCCGGGTCCTCCCGGATCAGCTTGATGTCGAGCATGTGGTCATCACACCTTCACCTGGTCGGGTTGCTTCTCCTCTCCCTCCTTCGTGGCCGCGCCAGCGGACTGCTGGGCGGCCTGTGGCGACGACGAGCCCGACCCGGCTCCGGCATCCATGATGCTCTGCCCGTGGAAGACCCCGCCCTCCTCGACGACGAGGGTCTTCGACGTGATGTTGCCCTCGATCCGGCCGCCGCGGGCGAGGTGCGCCTTGCCCTTGACGAGGATGTTCCCCTTGAAGCGGCCGGCGACGCTGACGTTCTGCGAACGGATGTCGGCTTCGACCTGCGACTGCTGCGAGAGCACGACGTCGCCGTCGGCGTTGATCTGTCCCTTGATCTGCCCGTCGACCCGCAGGTTCCCGGCCGACACGACGTTGCCCTCCAGACGAGCGTCCTTACCGACGATCGTGACCTCACCGCTCTCGGCCATCTGCCTGTCCTTTCGTTCCGGGGGAGCGTCGTCACGCGGTCGATCCGCGTGCTCGGCCTCCGCGTCTTCGCGCCGCCAGATCATCGAGCCTCCGCCGCCTGATCTTGCTCCGCCATGGCCTGGCGGATCGCCTCTTCCTCCTCGGCCGACAGGTTGTAGCTGCTGGTCCGGGCGGTCACCGGCTTGGCGTACACGCGCGTCTCCTGGCGGCCGTTGATCGACGTGATGACCACGCCGGTGCCGTGTTCGTCCAGCATGGCGCATGAGAACGAGAGGCGCCCGCCAACGTCTTCGAACGCGTCGTAGCGGAGCAACGCGACGCGCCGGACGCTCCCGTCGATCTGGTACTGCTGCTTGCGGTCGGTCCCGTTGAGCGTGCGGACGGCCTGCTCGATCCGCTCGATCCTCCCCAGGAGCGTGCCCACGGCCTCGTCGCCGGTCAGGACGCCGGCGCGGTCGGAGCCGCCGGTGCCGCCCGCGAAGATGACGAAAGCGATCGCGAGCAGGGACAGCCCGATCGCGATCAACGCGACCAGCGTCAGCGTGTGATTCGAGAGCGTCATCGCGTCCGTCCCCGGGTGGTCCGATGTGCGGAACCGCACGTCAGAGCCGGTCTCCGTGAGGGACCGAAGTATACGGCCGGTCAGTTGACGTCGCGGGAGCGGAAGACCAGGAGCGCGAGACCGACCAAGGCGACCACGTAGAAGCCGACGACCAACCAGGCCTCGCCGAGGCCCAGGAGCACCCTCGGCTCGATCAAGCTCCCGATCGTGCCCGAAGAGGGCTCTTGGAAGTCGTAGATCGGCTGACGGCTCACAACGACCCCCGCGGCTCGGACGAGCAGCTTGTCCTGTGTGCTCGGCGCGAACCCGGCGATCACGCCCTCGAACAGCACGAGGTACCCGAACAAGACCCCGAGCGCGGCGACGGTGGAACGGCCGAGCGTGGCGATCGCCAACGCGACCAGGCCGATGGCGACCGCCATCGTCGAGACCCGAGCCATGTTCCTGACGACATCCTCTGCGAGCCCGGGAGGGTTTCCACCCGTCCAACCTCGGAACGATGCCGCGAGGCTGAACGCCCCAACGAAGAGGGCTTGCACGACGAACGTGATCACGAACACGAACAGCGTGATCACGAGCGCGCGGACGAGCAGCACCCGGATGCGGCGCGGTTCCCACGTGAGCAGCGTGGTCATCGTTCCGGCGGACCAATCGGCGCCGCCGAGCGAGGCGGCCAGGATGACGCCGATCAGGATCACGAACGTCGCCGACCCCTGGACCGCTTCGACGAGGTCCGCCGTCCGGATCCCCGCGTCCACCTGCGTCTCCACCGTTCGGTCGCAGTAGTCCTGGAGCGAGATGAACCCCGGCGGGACCGGCTCGCCGCCGAGATAGGCACCGCTCATGCACTGGTTGTGCGCCTTCTGGTACCGGGCCTGCGCGCGGGCGACCTCTTCGGCGGTGGGCTTGGTCGACTGGATGGCGGCGATCGTCATCCCGACGACGATCGCGATGATGCATCCTGCGATCAGCATCGGGACGAGCCGGCGGGAGCGGGCGCGGAGCAGCTCCGAGCGGACGAGCTGGATCACGACCCCAGACCCTCGTCCTTGGTGAGCTCGAGGAAGACGGTCTCCAGGTCCACCTCGTCCGCGCGAAGCTCCGACGGATACAGGTCCGCGGCGACCAAGGCTCTGCTGACGCGCTCACCCTGATCCGGCTGGACGTCGACACGAAGCAACCCGGCGTCCACACGAGCGCTGAGACCCGCAGCGGCGAGCGCCCTCTCTCCCGCCTCCGCGTCCGAGACGCGCACGAGCATCCCTCGCGCGCGGCCGGCGGCTAGGACCTCCTGGACGGGCCCGGCCTTGACGAGCCGGCCGCGCGCGAGGATCGCCACCCGGTCGGCCGTCTGTTGGACCTCCGAGAGGATGTGGCTCGACACGAACACGGTCCGTCCCTCGGCGCCCAGCGAACGGATCAGCTCGCGCACCTCGACGATGCCGGCGGGGTCCAGACCGTTCGCGGGCTCGTCCAAGATCAGCACGGAGGGGTCCTTCAGGAGCGCCGCAGCGATCCCAAGGCGCTGCTTCATCCCCAGGGAGTAGGTCCGCACGGCATCCCTGGCCCGGTCGCTCAGCGACACGCGGTCGAGGACCGCGTCGATCGCGGCCCCATCTCGTCCCTGGATCCGGCCCAGGATCTCCAGGTTCCGGTGGCCCGAGAACCGCGGGAACAGCGTCGGCTGCTCCACGATCGAGCCAACCTTCCCGATCACGTGCGCGAGCCCCTTGGAGACATCGATCCCCAACAGCCGCAGGCTCCCGGCGTCGGGTCGGACCAGGCCCAACAAGCAGCGGATCGTCGTCGTCTTCCCCGCGCCGTTCGGTCCGAGGAAGCCGAAGACGCCGCCCTCCGGGACCTCCAGATCGAGGCCGGCCACCGCGACGGTCCGGCCGCCGCGCAAGCGTCGGTACTCCTTGCGGAGCCCCTCGACTTCGATCACGC
>JBKOZW010000141.1:0-10827 GCA_046726095.1 Actinomycetota bacterium | reverse complement strand
GTCCCCGACGGCGACGCTCGCGTCGCCGTCGGGGACCGCATCGGGGTCCCCTGGCTCGGTTGGACGTGCGGCGAGTGCCGATACTGCCGCTCCGATCGCGAGAACCTGTGCGAGCGTTCGCGCTTCACGGGGTACGACCAGGACGGCGGCTACGCGGAGCTCGCGATCGCGGACGCGCGGTTCTGCTTCCGCATCCCCGATGGCTTCGACGATCTCCAGGCCGCTCCACTGCTGTGCGCCGGGCTGATCGGCTACCGCGCGTACCGGTTGGCTGGCGACGCGGATCGCCTCGGGATCTACGGGTTCGGTGGCGCGGCCCACATCCTGACCCAGGTCGCGGTCAGCCAGGGCCGCGAGGTCTTCGCCTTCACGAGACCCGGCGACCACGCAACCCAAGCCTTCGCCCGCGACCTCGGAGCGGTCTGGGCCGGGGCTTCGACCGACGATCCGCCGGTGACCCTGGACGCGGCGATCCTGTTCGCTGCGGCTGGAGAGCTGGTCCCGGTCGCACTCGGCGCGGTCGTGCCGGGCGGCACGGTCGTCTGCGCCGAGATCCACATGACGGACATCCCCTCGTTCGAGTACGAGCGGCTCTGGGGCGAGCGGGTGCTCCGATCCGTCGCGAACCTCACGCGGCGCGACGGCACCGAGTTCCTCGACGTCGCGGCACGGGTCCCGGTGCGAACACGGGTGCGTTCGTTCGGTCTCGAGGACGCGAACGAGGCGCTGTCCACGCTCCGAGCCGGCGGGGTAGACGGGGCGGTCGTGCTCGCCGTCGCCCGCTAAACGTCAGACGACGCGGAGACGCTCGCGACCCGGGTCGTCACGCTGGTCGGTCGCGCGGCGTCCGTCCGACTGGGCCACCTCCAGCTCGAGGTTGCGCACCGAGAGCCATCGCGTGAACTCCACGGCGGAGAGCGGCCGTGAGATGTAGTAGCCCTGGGCCTCGTCGCAACCGAACTCGGCGAGCCGGTCGAAGGTCGAAAGGTCCTCGACGCCCTCGGCGACCACCCGGAGTCCCAGGTTGCGACCGAGATCAACCGTCGCCCGCACGATCATGAAGTCGTTCGCGTCGACGTGCATCTGCATCACGAAGGTGCGATCGATCTTGATCTCTTCGATCGGCAACCGTTTCAGGTACGACAGGGACGAATAGCCGGTCCCGAAGTCGTCGATCGACAGACCGACGCCGACGTCGGCGAGCGCGTCCAGGACCTGCGAGGTGCGACCCGAGTCCCCCATCATGAAGCTCTCGGTCAGCTCCATGCGGAGGAACGCGGGCGGCACGTCCCACCGGCGCAGCTGCGCCTCGACCTGGTCGGGGAGCTCCTGATCGAGGAGCGAACGTGGGGACACGTTGATCGCGATCGGGATCCGGATCCCGACGTCGGCCCACTCGCGCCACTGCTTGAGCACGGTCTCGATCACGTGCTGGGTGAGAGGCCGCAGCAGCACCGTCTTCTCGACCAGCGGGATGAACTCGTCGGGCGAAAGGAGCCCGAGCGACGGATGCTCCCATCGGATCAGCGCCTCGGCTCCGGCCGCCCGGCCGTCGCTCAGCCGGACCTTCGGCTGGTAGTAGAGGACGAACTCGCCGCTCTCGAGGGCCGGCCGGACCTGGCCGATCAGCGTGAGACGCGCCGGGTTGTGCCGGTCCATGTCGTCCTCGTACAGCTCGTAGCCGCCCCCGTTCTCCTTGGCCGCGTACATCGCGACGTCCGCCCGCCGCAGGAGCGCCTCGGCGTCGTGCGCCTGGGTCGGGAACAGCGCGATGCCGATCGAGCCCGACACGTCGAGCGCGAGACCTTCGACGCTCACCGGCGTCTCGAGCTCTTCGATCAGCCGATCGGCGATCCGCATCGCGACCTCGTCCGAGGGCAGCTCGGGGAGGACGATCCCGAACTCGTCGCCGCCGAGCCGGGCCATCAGGTCGTTGTCACGCAGGACGCTCGACAGCCTCGGGCCGATCTCCTGCAGCAGCAGGTCGCCGAAATGATGCCCCAGCGTGTCGTTGATCTCCTTGAAGTGGTCCAGGTCGATCAGCATCACGGCGAGCTTGTCTCCGCTCCGGCGCGCCTCCACGATCGCCTCGACGAGTCGCTGCTGGAAGAGCATCCGGTTGGGCATCCCGGTGAGCGAGTCGTGCAGCGCCTGATACTCGTTCTCCGCCTGTTTCTCCGCCAGCTCGGTCGTCGCCTCCTGGAGCGAATGCGTCCGTTGGAACATCTGACGCGCGAACGCGAGCGGCGCCGCGAACACGAGGATCGCGAAGATCCCCAGGGACTGCACGGATGTCGCGACGAGCACCGCGAACAGCGCCAAGGCCATGTACGACGCGAGGAACTCGCCGAAGACGCCGCGATGCATCTCGCGGATGATCGTGAGGACCCTGGTGCCGGACTGGAAGTGGTAGTACGCGGCGACGAACAGCGTGTTCAACGAGTACCCGACGATCGCCGCCAGGAACGTCGGGACGATCAGCTTCCACGCCTCGATGTTCGAAAGGATCTCGCGGAACGCGGCGCTGTGATCGGGATGGACGAGTCGGGTGAAGATCAGGCTCTCGGCGATCACGCAGACCGCGATCTGAGCCCTGACGAAGAGCGCCTTCAGCGGAGGTACCTCGCCTCGAAGCTCCCGTGGATCGGCCGAGCCCAGGAACGCGATCGCGGCGGCAGCGGGCGTCGGGAACAGGATCGCGGCGGAGAGCTCCAACGGGAAGCTCAGGCTGAACCGCATCGAGACGTTCGTAGGAACGGGGAGCAGCTCCGCGACGGCGACGGCGATCGCCCAGACGTAGAGCTGCCACTCGGTGAACGGCTGGGGGTCATCGAAGACCGACCAGACGAGATAGGCCAGGACCGGGATCGTCACGAGGAGTTCGTAGGCGCGGATCTTCGCACTCCGGTCGTGCGCGCGCCGCTTCTCGCGTGGCGTCAGTGCCTCCGCGGGGACGATGTCCTCGATCATCCCGTCGAGCTCGGCCGCGGCCTCGTCAGTGGGCACCTTGGACCTCCGCCGCGCGGACCGGCTGCTCTTTGGTCCGGCGACGCATCCCCGCGACCACCACGACCACGACCCCGCAGTAGGTGAAGATGTCGCCGATGCTGATCGCCTGGCCGATCGGGGGCGGGATCGCGATCACGTCGCCCAGGAACAACAGCTTCTCGTCGTCCCCCGCCAAGTGGTGCTTCACGTAGCTGTCCGCTTGGTCCGTCAGCTGGCCGATCGTGTCTTCCTGTCCCGACGCCGACAGTGCCTGCGCGGACACCGGCATCCCGCTGTTGAGACCGATCACGAGGAAGTTCAGCGAGACGCCGACCAGGATCAGCCAGAAGCCCAGGATGTGCCGGTTCACGATCGCGAACGTGAGCAGGAGAACGAATGATCCGATCAGCATCGCGAGCGGCCACCGGCCTGGCGGATTGATCACCTGCAGGACCAGACCGGCGATCGCGAGCGGGGCCCAACGGATCCGCAGGTGCGCGAGGTTGGACAGCCGACCCCCCGTCAGGTACCCGAGGGCGATAGCGATCACGAGCGCGCCGGCGATCAGTTTCATGGCTTCGGTATCGGAGTCAGCATAGGGAACTGAAGACCGGGCCCGAGGGCGCAGGCTCGTTCGGTGGCAGCGGGTCCGTTCACCAGATGGGTCCTCCCGGGGCCGGAACGTGAGGCGGCCCCCGGCGTCGCCGGGGGCCGCCTCATCTGTCGTGTCGTACGCCCGCTCAGTAGGGCTTCCAGCCAGCGCCGACGGCCATCGCCAGTGCAGCGAGGCTCGCGAGCGCGTAGATGATCTTCCGCATCCTCGTTCCTCTCCTTCCGCACCCGGTGCCTAGTTCGGCTTCCACCGGGCGCCGGCTGCGAGCAGCAGCGTGGCCAACGTGGCTCCCGTGTAGAGCAGGTGCCGCCAGTTCAACTTGGCCCGCATCCGATCACCTCCTTCCGATTACCTCGAGCAGCATCGACGGACAGGGGGTGTCCCCACATCGGGCGACGGTTGCGTTTCCGACTGGCCCGATACCTAGCCTTCGGTAGGACCTTCGGCCAGGCCCGGCGGACCGCTCAGGCGCGGCCCGCGTCGCGGTTGAACCGGTCCTGGGTGGCTGCCAGGCCGACGCTGATCAGCGAGTGCACCGCATCCGCGGCACGATCCACCCACCGAGCGACCTCGGCTTCGTCCTTCTTCCCGATCGGAACGAGGACGAAGTCGGCAGGGTCCTGCCGTCCGGGCGGCCTCCCGATCCCGACTCGAACGCGGTGGTACTCCGGCGTCCGGAGCGCCTGGGTAAGCGACTTCAACCCGTTGTGGCCGCCGCTTCCGCCTCCCAGCTTGACTCGGAGCTCCCCGGGCGGGATCTCGAGCTCGTCGTGGACGGCCACGACCCGTTCCGGCGGGATGTCCTGCTTGCGTGCGACGCTCGCGTACGAGGTTCCGGACTCGTTCATGTAGCGGGTCGACGTGACGAGCAGTACCCGCTCGTCGTCGATCCGGAGCTCGGCCACGTGCGCAGGAAGGAAGCGGACCTTCTTGAGCCGGACCCCGGCGCTCCTCGCGAGCTCCTCGGCCACCATGCGCCCGAGGTTGTGTCGGGTCTTCGCGTAGCGATCGCCGGGGTTGCCGAGGCCGGCGACGAGCCAGGCCATCGCGGGGTTCTACTCCCCCGCTTCGCTGCCCTCGGTGGGAGCCTCTCCCTCTTCGCCTCCCTGGGCCCCTTCCTCGGCCCCTTCCTCGGCCCCTTCCTCGGCCTCGGCCTCTTCGGCCGGTGCCTCGGGGGCCTCCTCGCCCGGAAGGGTGAGGTCGGCCTCGACGCGGAGCGCAGCGGGCGTGATCACGGAGATCACCGGAGTATCGGCGGCCGTGAGGAAGACGACGCCCGACGGAACCGGGACGTCTCCGACGCGGAGCAGGTCCCCGATCTCCATCGACGAGATGTCCACCGGGATCGTCTCGGGGACGTCGTTCGGCAGGCACTCGATCTCGATCTCGCGGAGGTGGTGCTCGATGACGCCGCCGGCGCGGATGCCCGGCGCTTCCCCGACCTCGTGCACCTCGACCGAGAGCGTGATCTTCTCGTCGCGCCGGACGGCCAGGAAGTCGATGTGGATGAACCGGCCGTGGATGTGGTCGCGCTGGATCTCTCGCGGGATCACCAGATGGGTCGCGCCGTCGACCTTGAGATCCACGAGCGTCGAGCCTCCGCCCGCCGTGTGGAACAAGTGGAGGAGATCCTGCCCGGAGATGCTGAGCTTCACGGGCTCCATTCCGTGGCCGTAGAGGATGCCGGGGACGCGGCCGAGCGCTCGAAGGCGACGTCCGGCGCCCTTGCCGGTCTCGTCGCGAACATCCGCGGTAAGGGTGGTTTCCATGTTCGTGTGAACCTCGCAGGATCGTCGGGAGTCGGCAAGAAGAGTAGCAACTACCTGGGCAGACCGCCCTCCCGACGTTCGAGCGATACCTTTCGGCCACCTCGCTCGTCCTGAGCTCTGATGAGCGGAAGGACCGGCGTCTGGGGGGAGAGCATGGCAGAGCCGGAGCCGACCGCGATGGCCGAGCTGTACTCGCGTTACGTGCCCTCGGGGATCCGCCTCGCCTACCTCTTGACGGGCGACCTCCAGCAGGCCGAAGACCTCGCGCACGAAGCGTTCGTCCGCTGTCTGGGACGGTTCGGGCATCTGCGGGCGCGCGAAGCCTTCGACTCGTACCTCCGTCGGACGATCGTCAACCTCCACACGTCCGGGATCCGCCATCGCTACGTCGAACGGCGGTGGCTTCTTCGCGAGGGGCATCGCATCGCGGTCGTGACGGCCTCCATGCCCGACGTCGGCGCTCGCGAGGACCTGTGGCGAGCGCTCGCGACGCTCCCGGCTCGCCAGCGAGCGGCGCTGGTGCTGCGGTACTACGAAGACCTCTCCGAGCGTGATACGGCGGCGGCGCTGCGGTGCAGCGTCGCCGCCGTGAAGTCTCTCGTCGCGCGCGGGTCGGATGCCTTGCGCGCGGTACTCGTCGAAGGGAGCGACCGATGAACGACCTGGAACGCGATCTTGGGGCACTGTTCCGGGAGAAAGCTGGATCCATCGACACGGCGCCGCTGGCGCCGACGAAGGTTCTTCGCCGCGCGCGGCTACGCCAGCGAGGCATCGTGGTGGCTGGGACCGTCGGCACCGTAGTCGCATCGATGCTCCTCGGCGTCGCGATCGGACAGCTGAGGGGCCCGTCCGTGAGCCACCTCGCAACCGCCATCACGCCGACCACCGCAACCCCGACGACAGCGGCGACCCCGTCACCGAGCGAGCCTTCGTCGTTCCCATCGGCCGCCGTCGAGGTGAGTTCGTTCAGGGAGCAGGGACGAGCGATCACGCTGTTCGCGTGGGTCAACGAGGGCGGTTTCTGCGTCGGCGTTCAGCCATCCGGCAACGCCTTCTGCGACCACCCTACGCCGGCCCCGAACGACGAACCGATGGTTGGGGCGTTCCGCATCGATCCGGCGAACTCCGCCGTGGTGGTGTTCGGCATCACCGGACCCGACGTCCGCACCGTGAAGGTCGCGTGGCCCGACGGAAGTCGGAACCAAGCGTCGACGACCGCGGGTCCGTCGCCGTTCGACCGCTTCCGATTCTTCTTGTGGTCAACCGATGCACCCGCGCCCGTCGCGGAAGCGACGTTCGAGTTCTTCGATGCGAGCGGCCGTCAGCTCTTCGCCTAGACCTGGTTCGCGCCGCCGAAGATCTCGGACACGCTCGTGTCCTCGAACACGGCGCGGAGCGCGCTCGCGACCAGGGGCGCGATCGAGAGAACCCGCAGCTTCGCGAACTGCTTCTCCTCCGGGATCGGGACCGTGTTCGTCACGATCACCTGCTCGATCGGAGCCTCCTCCAGGTTCTGCCGAGCCTTCCCGCTGAAGATCGCGTGGGTCGCGCCCGTGTAGATCGGACCCGCGCCCATCGCCGCGAGCACCTTGACGCCTTCGACCAAAGTGCCGGCCGTGTCGATCATGTCGTCGACCATGACGCACGGCTTCCCGGCGATGTCCTCCTCGTAGACCAGCCGCATCTCTGAGATCTTGTGGGCCTCGTGACGCGACCTTCGCTTGTAGATGTATGCGAGGTCGGCGTGCAGGTATTCGCGGAGTTTCTCCGAGGTCCTGATCCGACCGGCGTCGGGCGCCACGACGACGACGTCGTCCCCATGGAGGCCCAGCTGGTCCTTGAGGTAGGAGGACAACAGCGGCAATGCCGTGAGGTGGTCGAAGGGCGCGTTGTAGAAACCCTGGATCTGACCCGAGTGCAGGTCGACGGAGACGATCCGGTCGGCCCCCGCTGTCGAGAGCATATCGGCGACCAGCTTCGCGCTGATCGGCTCGCGAGACAGGACCTTCTTGTCCTGGCGGGAGTAGCCGTAGTACGGCACGACCGCCGTGATGCGCTTGGCGCTCGCCCGCTTGATCGCGTCGATCATGATGAGTTGCTCCATGATCGCTTCGTTCACCGGCTCGTAATGCGACTGCACAACGAACACATCGGCGCCACGTACAGACTCATCGGCGCGGAAATAGATCTCGCCCGACGCGAACCGGCGGATCTCGCCTTTGCTCACCGGGATCGCGAGGTTGTCCGCGATCTCGTGGGCGAGCGTCGGGTGGATCGTGCCTGTGTAGAGCATCATGCGCTTCTTCGTCATGATCTCCACGCTCAGCGCCTCCTCGTCTTTCTGCTCCCTTGGCGGCGGTGCTCGGCGTCCTTGCGCTTCCGGTACCCCGGGACGGTCCGCTGCTCGGCCCGCTCGACGGCGAGGGCTCCGGGCGGCACGTCCTTCGTGATCACGGATCCGGCTCCGGTCGTCGCGTCTCGACCTATCTGTATCGGCGCCACCAGCATGGTATCCGAACCGATGCTGGCCCCGTCCTCGATCCGGGTCGCGTGCTTGCGGTACCCGTCGTAGTTGACGGTGACCGTCCCCGCGCCGACGTTCACGTCGTCGCCGATCTCCGCGTCGCCGAGGTACGTCAGGTGCTTCGCCTTGGAGCCACGCCCCAGGCGCGAGGCCTTCGCCTCCACGAAGTTCCCGATCGTCGTCCCGTCGGCCAGGACGACGCCGTCGCGGAGCCGGGCGAAGGGTCCGACGTGCGCGTCACGGCCGACGGTGGAGGCGGTGATCACCGAGAACGTGACCTCGCTCCGATCCCCGATCGTCGCGTCCCGCAGGCGCGTCGAAGGACCGATCATGCATCCGGCCCCGATCCTGGTGGCCCCCTCGATGAAGGTGTTCGGATAGATCGTGGTGTCGCGACCGATCGCGGCATCGACGTCGATGTAGGTGCCGTCCGGGTCGAGCAACGTGACGCCCGCCGCCAGGTGGCCCTCGTTGATACGGTCGCGGACGACCGCGGTGACCGCGGCCAGACCGCCCCGCGAGTTCAGGCCCAGCGTCCCGCCCGTGTCACACGTGAGCGCGTCGACCCGTTCGCCGTCCGCCAGCAGGAGGGAGACCGCGCGGTTGAGGTAGTACTCGCGCAGACGGTTCCGGCGGTCCACGCGTGGGAGCGTCGCGAAGAGCGGACCACGGCGGAACACCATCCAGTTGGTCCCGACCTCGGAGATGCGCCGGACGTCGGGAGGCGCATCGCTCCCCTCGATCACGTCGACGACGCGCCGGCCGTTCCGGATGATGCGCGCGTACGTCCCGGGATCGCTCAGCTCCGCCGACGCGATCGTGACCGTGGTGTCGGACCGGCGATGGTGGCGGACGATCGCTCGCACGTCCGCCGGGAGCACGGGATCGAAGTCGCCGTTCGCGATCAGGACGTCGTCGACGCGGCCGACCGCCGTCTTCGCGATCATGACCGCGTGGCCGGTCCCGAGCTGCTTCGCCTGCTCGACGAAGATGGGCTTGGGCGTCATCTTCCACGACGCGACCTCGGCCCGGACGTCGTCGGCGCCATGACCGACCACGATCACGACCTTGTCCGGCTCGACGGCGAGCGCGGCCTGGGCCACGTGCCAGAGCGCCGTGCGCCCACAGATCGGATGCAGGACCTTGGGGCGAGCGGACCGGAGCCGCTTGCCCTTTCCGGCCGCGAGGATCACCGCGGCGAGCGATCGTGTGCGTGTGGTCGTCGTCGTGGCCAACACGAGGTCCCTGCGAAGGGGGTCACATGGTCGCGGATGCGAGCCATGGCGGCAACCCGTGAGCCGCCGAGCTGGACCCCGCAGGGGCGCTGTCGGGAAGGACGAAGGAGAGCAGCGGGGATCTAGCTCATCGCCTGCGCCATCAGCTCCTGCTTCCGGCTCTCCATGCGCGAGCCGAGCTCGTCCAGCTCCTCCCGTTCGAAGACCTTCCGAGCCTGATCGAACATCTCCGTCTCTTCCTCCTCGATGTGGTGCTCGAGGTTCTCCTTCATCACGGTCATCTTGGCACCCCACCGCTCGTCGTCGTAGGCGACTTCTTCGATCTCGGACATCACCGTGTCGACGACGTTGTGCTCTTCGTACGCCTCGAGGACGAGCTCCTTGGCCTTGGGGTGCTCCTTGAGGGTCGGATAGAAGATCTCTTCCTCGATCGCCTCGTGGACCTGGAGCTCTCCTTTCAGCTTGGTGAACAGCTCTTCCCGCGTCTTGACCCCACGCTCCGTGGTCGAGTCGAGCTCGTCCAGCAGCTTCTTGACCTTCTGGTGGTCTTCCTTCAGGAGCGACAGCGCGTCCATCGGACCCTCCCCTTGTCGGATGCGAACCTCCGTCCGCTTGGCCCGGGCTCGTACCCGCACACAGCGACGAAGAAACCGACCGAGAGGCGCCCTCCTCAGACCTGGGAAGGAGAGGGGTTCCTGATCCGAGGAGGACGCACCTTCACCGTACGAGGGCAGTCATCTCCGCAGGTCAAGACCACAGCGAGTTCCAGAACCAGGATCTCGGTCCCCGCTCGGTCAGCCGTCCGATGTGGCAAAGGTGGCGAGGATCGCACCGGTCGTCGTCGTTCGGCTCTCAACCAGGCGCAGCGGCGTGTGTGCACCATCGTCATCGAAGAGGCGCTTGCCACCGCCCACGATCAGTGGGTCGATCATCAGCCGGTACTCGTCCACCAGGTCGTGCTGGATCAGTGTATGTGCGAACGCGGGACTACCGATCACGTGGAGCGCTGAGCCGTCCTCCCCTTTCAATCGGAGCACGGCCTGCGCGACGTCACCTTCGAGCAGCGTCGTGTTGTCCCACTCGAGAGGTTGGGTGAGCGTCCGCGACGCGACGAACTTCGGCTTCGCATTCAGAGGCCCGGCGATCACCTGCTCTTCCTCGGATGCGTTCGGCCAGTAGCCGGCAAGGTTCTCGTACGTCCGACGGCCGAACAGGAAGCCGCCGGCCTCGGTGTAACCCTGAACCACCCACGCCCGCGAGACATCGTCGAAGTAGGGCAGGTGCCATCCGCCATGCTCGAATCCGCCATCTCTGTCCTCATCTGGATGACCAGGCGCTTGCACGACCCCGTCGAGTGTCATCCACTCGACCACCACGACCTTCCGCATGCTCAGTCTCCTTTCGGCTCCGCAGTTGTGCCCTGCAGACAGTGAGATGCGGTGACGGCGAAACTCATCGCTCCTCGAGAAGATCGGTCCGACGGATCTCCGGAGGCAGGCCGAAATGGCGGTGCACGTCTGGGTCGAGGAAGCTCGCGATCCACCCGATACGGCCCGCGTGGATGCTCAAGCCGTTGATCCCGGCGAGTCGATACGTCTCGCCGCCCGGATCGCCCTGATACCCCGCGAACGCCGGCTGCGCGTTCGCCTCGAGCGGCATCAGCCGCCAGGGCGTCGCGAACATCCGTAGGGCGAAGAA
>JBKOZW010000140.1:0-5076 GCA_046726095.1 Actinomycetota bacterium | reverse complement strand
GAACCGCCCGAGCCACGGCGTGTACGGCTTGCGCAGCGGCTCCTTGCCGGACGCGTCGAGCGCGCCGAGGGTGTTGCCGTGGTAGCTCGAGCGCCGCGCGATCACGGTCACGCGGCCCGCGTCCCCACGCGCGACGTGGTAGGCGCGGGCCATCTTGAGCGCGGTCTCGACGGCCTCCGATCCGCCGCTCACGGGGTAGATCCTGGCGTCGTCGACCGGGAGCACGCGGGACACCTCATCCGCGTAGGACTCCACCGCCTCGGTCGTGAACATCGTCCCGTGGACGTACTGGGTGCGGTGCAGCTGCTCCTCGGCGGCCGCGATCAACGCGGGATCCCCGTGGCCGACGCCGACGACGATCGCCCCGCCGGCCCCGTCGAGGTACCGCTTCCCGTCCGCGTCGACGATCCACGCGCCCTCCGCGGAGACCGCGGTGGGCAGCGATCGGGTCAGCACGCGAGGGAAGACGTGGTCGGTCACGCGCGAACCTTACAGGTCCGGGGTCGGCCGATCCTGGTCCGCATCCTCGTCGGAGAGCCGCTCCTCGAGCCGCGGCCCTCGCTGCCGTCGGAGCGCACGGATCTGCTCCGCCCAGTCGGGCTCCTGCTCGTCGTCGGTCGGCGTAAGCGGCTCGCCGGCGTCCGGCTCCGGCCGGTCCGAGCCCGTCACTTGGTGTACACCCCATCGGGGTCGAGCTCTTCCCGGATCAACCGCAGCTCCTCGGCGCTGGGAGCCGGTGTCTCGCCGAGGTCGGCCGACACCTTCGGTTCCCAGCCGGTGTTCTCTCGGACGTCGTCGAGCGAGACATTCGGATGCATCGTCAAAAGGGTCATCTCGCCCGTCGCGTTATCGAAGCCATACGTGCCGAGGTCTGTCACCACGCTCGTCGGCCCGCTGCCGTGCCAGCCGCGGGCCGCGTCGTGCACCGGGTCGCCGCTGTGACCCGGCGACGTGCGGAAGTCCAGCTCCTCCACGAACGACCGCCGCGCCTGCCGCATGATCACGAGGATCCGACGGGCGTGGATCGCGATCTCACACGCGCCCCCGCTGCCGGGGAGCCGAACCTTCGGCGCCTCGTACGAGCCGATCACGGTCGTGTTGAGGTTCCCGAATCGGTCGATCTGCGCGCCACCGAGGAACGCCACGTCGATAAGGCCCGCCTGCAGGTAGAACGCGAAGAGCTCGAACATGCTGGTGATCGCCGTCGCACCGGTCGCGAGCGTCGGGTCGCCGATCGACAAGGGCAAGCGCTCCGGACGCGCCCCGAACACCCCCGACTCGTACACGAGCTGCAGGTCGAAGGCGACGGTGCGCTGCGCGAGGTTGCACACGATGTTGGGCAGGCCGACGCCGACGAAGCAGTTCTTCGCGCCGGCGAGGCCGCGCGCGGACGCGGCGATCATCATCTCGGACTTGGAGTAGCCCAGGTCCTCCGCGACGGTCACGCGTACCTCCCGTAGTCGACCTCGCCGGAGAGCGCCTCGCCCGGCCGCAGGGCATCCCAGTGCGCCGCACCCCACTTCTCGACGTAGTCGGCGTGCGAGGCCAGATCGAAGACCCACTCCTTGAGCCAGGTCTCGAGCGTCTCCGGGTCGCGCGCGATCCGGTCCCACTCCAGGTAGAAGCTGTTGTCGCGGTCGTAGTAGCCCTGGGCGAAGCTCGGGTGGCACGCGAACGGCTGCTCGACGACCGCGTCCACCACGATCCCCGGGATCACGGTCCGGTTCGGATCGCGGCGGATCACCGACTCCTCGACGATCTCCTCGCAGACGACGATCACGCGGTCCGCGGCGAACGCTGCCTCCTTCTGGCACCCGAGGAGCCCCCAGATCTGGGCGTCCCCGCTGACGTCCGCACGCTGCGCATGAACGACCGTCACGTCGGGCCGCAGCGGCGGGACGACGTAGACCTCGTCCTCGCCGTCGTACGGCGATCGGATGGGCACGATCTTGGGGTTCACCGCCGGGATGTCGGACTCGTAGTAGCTCCGGATCGGGAAGAACGGGAGGTTCGACGCCCCGGCGACGTATCGACACACCATGCCGAAGTGGGAGTACTCCTCGATCTCGAGCGGCCCAGGGTCCTGGTCCTCGATCCGGCGTCGGATCGCATGCAGCGATCCGACGCCGGGGTTGCCGAGCCAGCTGAAGACCAGCTTGCTCGCCACCCCGCCCGCCACCATCTGGTCGTAGATCACGTCCGGCGTCATCCGCGCGAGCGTCAGATCGCGTTTGCGCTGACGGATGATCTCGTGCCCCGCGGCGAAGCAGATCAGATGGGTGAACCCCTCGATCGCGACCGTGTCGCCGTCGCGGACGAGGTCCGCGACGGCGTCCCGCATCGTGGTCTGCTTAGAGCTCATCCGGCGACCAGCCGTCGTCCGGTCCTCGGAGGACGCAGAACTCGTTCCCTTCGGGATCGCGCATCTGCGTCCAGAACGACCCACCCTCTTCGATGAAGCCCCGCACGGTGGCACCGAGCGCGGTGACGCGGTCGACCTCCTCGGCCATCGAGCCCGTCGGCCGGACATCGAGGTGGATCCGGTTCTTCACGGTCTTCGCCTCGGGGACGCGCACGAAGGAGAGCATCGGGTCGCCGTCGCGGTCGCCGACGATCTCGACGCCGTCCTCACCGGCCTCGAGCTCGCGGTACCCGACCGCGGCGACCCAGAAGTCGGCCACGCGGATGTGGTCGTCCGAATCGACGACCAGTGAGTCGATCCCCGGCGTGTCGCGCTTCCCGCCTTCGGAGCCCGAGCGGAGGACGCAGAACTCGTTGCCCTCCGGATCCTGCATCACGGTCCAGGACCCGTGGCCCTCGTCGACGTACCGGAGGATCGTGGCCCCGAGAGCGCGCAACCGCTCGACCTCCTCCGCCATCGCCGTCGCCGGACGGAGATCCAGGTGCACCCTGTTCTTGACGATCTTGGGCTCCGGGACCGGCTGGAAGAACAGACCCCGCGAGCGCTTCGACGGGTCGGTGACGAACGATCCCTCGGGATCCGCGTCGGCCAGATGGAACGCGAGCGCGCCGGCCCAGAACGTCGCGACGACGATGGGGTCGGCCGTGTCGAACGTGACGGTGTCGGGCGCCAGGCCCATCTAGGCTCCCGACTCGACCTCGGCCACGACCTCTTCGAAGATCCGCAGTGCCTCGCGCGCCTGATCCTCGCGGAAGACGAGCGACGGCGACATCCGGATCGCGTCGTCGCCGCACGACAGCATCAACAGCCCGCGACGGAACGCCGAGAGCTCGACCGCCGAGGCGACGTCGTGGTCGGCGAACCCGAGGCCGATCCAGAGCGCCTTGCCGCGAACCTCCCGGATCAGCGGATGCCGCTGCTGGATCTGGCGCAGCCCATCCAGCAACACGGTCCCCACACGGTCGGCGTTGCCGAGCAGGTCTTCGTCGCGGATCACGTCGAACGTGGCGAGCGCGGCCGCACACGACAGCGGGCTGCCGCCGTACGTGGATCCGTGCGCGCCGAGGTCCCAGATCATCAGGTCCTCACGCGCGATCATCGCGCCGAGCGGGAGCCCGCTCGCGATGCCCTTGCCCGAGATCACGATGTCGGGCTCGACCCCTTCGTGCTCGATCGCCCACATCTTCCCGCTGCGGCCCATCCCGCTCTGGACCTCGTCGCAGACCAGCAGGATGCCGTGACGGTCGCAGAGCTCGCGCAGGTACGTGAACCACCCGGTGGGCGGAAGGACGTAACCGCCCTCGCCCAGCCAGGACTCGACCACGATCGCCGCGACCTCGGTCGGCGAGACGAGCCGCTTGAAAAGGACCTCCTCGAGGTGATCGAAGTCCCCGTAGAACGTGTGGTGCACGCTCGGGAGCATCGGTCCGAAGTTGGTCCGGTACTTCGCCTTGGACGCCGTGAGCGTCACGCTCCCCATCGAACGGCCGTGGAACGACTGGATCATGCCAACGAGGTACTGGCGACCCGTCGCGAAGCGGGCGAGCTTGATCGCCGCCTCGACCGCCTCCGTGCCGGAGTTCGTCAGGAACGAACGCGCCGGACGCCCGCCGAACGGCGCCATCCCGTCGAGCCGCTCGCAGACCTCCGCGTAGACCGGCAGGTAGAAGTCGCTCGCCGAGTAGTGCAGCAGCTCGGTGGCCTGACGCTGGACCGCCTCGACCACGCGCGGGTGGCAGTGGCCGGTCGAGGTCACGGCGATGCCGGCATTCAGATCGAGGAAGATGTTGCCGTCGACGTCCTCGACCACGGAGCCCGCGCCGCGCTTGGGCGCGAACGGGTAGGCGCGCGGCAGCGACGGCGAAGTGACCTTGCGGTCGCGCTCGACCCAGGCCATCGCCTCGGGACCGGGGATCTCCGTGATGACCTTGGGACCGCTGAACGCTGCGAGACCGTCGTAGGCGAGCTGCGACTCCCCCACGCTCACTCCTCGATCACCGTCCGCGACTGCTCCCGCAGGTATTGCATCACGTAGTACGGGCCGCCGCCGGCCTTCCCTGTCGTGCCGGAGCCCTTCCATCCGCCGAACGGCTGGACGCCCGGCCAGGCGCCGGTGGTCGAGCCCGCGCGACGGTTCACGTACACGACGCCGGCCTCGATCCGATCGAGCCACTCGGTGATCTCGGTCTGGTCCTCGCTGAAGAAGCCCGCGGTCAGGCCGTACTCGGTCGCGTTCGCCTTCTGGATCGCGTCCTCGAGCTCGTCGAACGGCGCGACCGCGACGAACGGAACGAACAGCTCCTTCTTCCAGATCCAGCTGTCGTCGGGAACCTCGACGACGGTCGGCTCGACGAACAGACCCTTCCCGAGCTCACCCTCCGTGATCCGTTGTCCACCCGTGACGATGTTCCCGTTCTTGCGGGCCTCCTCGGCCGCCTCCTCGAACGTGTCGAGCGCGGTCTGGTTGATGATCGGACCGAGGTAGACGTCGCGTTCGATCGGGTTGCCGACCTTGACCTTCTCGGCCTTCGTCTTCAACTGGCCGACGAAGTCGTCGTACACCTCGCGCTCGACGAACACCCGCGAGCACGCGGAGCACTTCTGTCCACCGAAGCCGAAGGCGCTGCGCATCACGCCGTCGGTCGCCTTGTCCA
>JBKOZW010000139.1:0-7485 GCA_046726095.1 Actinomycetota bacterium | reverse complement strand
GGGTGAGTTCTTCTCGATGCTCGGCCCCTCGGGGTCGGGCAAGACGACCTGTCTGCGCCTGATCGCGGGCTTCGAGTCGCCGTCGGAAGGGAGCGTCTTCCTGGGTGGTCGGGACGTCTCGGAGCTCGCGCCCTACGAACGCGACGTGAATACGGTCTTCCAGGACTACGCGCTCTTCCCCCACATGACGGTCGAGGAGAACGTGGGGTACGGGCTCCTGGTCCGCAAGGTGCCGAAGGCCGCGCGTCGAGCGGCCGTCCGCGAGGCGCTCGACATGGTCCGTCTCCCCGAGCACGGCGATCGCAAGCCGTCCCAGTTGTCGGGCGGCCAGCGGCAGCGGGTCGCGCTCGCGCGAGCGCTGGTCAACCGGCCGCGCGTCCTTCTCCTCGATGAGCCCCTCGGTGCGCTCGACCTGAAGCTCCGGCAGGCGATGCAGATCGAGCTCAAGGACATCCAGCAGGAGGTCGGACTGACGTTCATCTACGTCACCCACGACCAGGATGAGGCGCTGACGATGAGCGACCGGCTCGCCGTGTTCAACCACGGGCGGGTCGAGCAGATCGGTTCGCCGGCGGATGTCTACGAACGTCCGGCCACCGGCTTCGTGGCCGGCTTCGTCGGCGTGTCGAACGTACTCGAGGGTGAGGTCGCGAACGCGATCACCGGCGACCCGCACCCGTTCACGATCCGTCCCGAGAAGATCTCGATGCAGGAGCTCGACCGACCATCGGAGCCGGATGCGTGCACCGCGACCGGACACGTGCGCGAGGTCGTGTACCTCGGGGCGACGACGCGCTACATCGTGGAGCTCGATGCGGGGGGCACGCTCGTCGTGATGCAGCAGAACCTGAGCACCAGCTCGATGGAGGCCCTGCAGGTCCGCGGCAAGGCCGTGCGGTTGGTGTGGCGCAGGAGCAACAACCGACCGGTGGAGGCGCCCTCGGGCGCACAGGAGGGGTCCATGGACCAGGAGGAGGCACGGGCATCATGAGGAGACGGACGGTGGTGTGTGCCGTCATGGGAGCGTTCGCGCTGGTGGCGGCCGCGTGCGGCAGCGAGGAGACCAGTAGCCCGGGAACGGGAACCACGCCCGCGTCGGCCGCAACGCCGATCGCGGACCTCCAGGGTGAGGGCTCGCTCGATCTGATCGCGTGGCAGGGCTACACCGAGGACGACTGGGTGAAGCCGTTCGAACAGGAGACCGGCTGCAAGGTGACCCCGAAGTACGCGAACACGTCCGACGACATGGTCAACTTCATGCGCCAGGGCGGGGGAACGCTCTACGACGGGGTATCGGCCTCAGGAGACGCGAGCAACCGGTTGATCGCGAATGGTGACGTGACTCCTATCGACATCTCGCAGTTCTCTGAGTACACGAACGTGATGCAGTCGCTCCAAGAACCTGCCCATAACACCGTTGACGGTGTCCATTACGGCGTACCGTACATGTGGGGACCGAACTTCCTCATGTACAACACCGACGTCGTCAAGCCGGCACCGACGAGCTGGGACATCACGTTCGATCCGAGCTCGCCGTACGCGGGCAAGGTGACCGGATACGACAGCCCGATCTTCATCGCGGATGCGGCCATGTACCTCATGACCCATCAACCCGACCTCGGCATCGCCGACCCCTACGAGCTCACTTCCGAACAGCTCGATGCCGCGGTCAACCTCTTGAAGCAGCAATCGTCGCTGATCGGCAAGTACTGGTCGTACTACCTGGACGAGATCAAAGGGTTCAACTCGGGCGACATGGTCGTCGGGACGGCCTGGCCCGTGAACGAGCAGTACGTGCAGGCTGCGGGGAAAGTGAACGTCGCAGACGTCATCCCGAACGAGGGCGTAACCGGGTGGGCCGACACGTGGATGATGTCGGCGCACGCGCCGCACCCCAACTGCATGCTGAAGTGGATGGACTACACGTTGCAGCCGAACGTGCAGACGCAGGTCGCCGAGTTCTACGGGGCCACTCCCTCGAACACGGCGTCGTGCACGCAGCTGAACAAGGACCTGGGAGAAGCGGCCGCCGCGTACCACTGCGGCGACGACGAGTTCCTTCGGAGCGTGTACCTGTGGAAGACGCCCCTAGGGATCTGTCCCGACGGCACCCAATCGTGCACCGACTACAACACGTGGACCGAGAAGTGGCTGGAGGTCCGTGGAGGCGGCGGTTGAGCCGCATACTGACCGATCAGCCGGTGGCCCGCGTGCGGGTCACCGGCTGATGATCCGATGGCGGCGACGGCCACGGCCGATGTCGACCGTGGCCCGCTCCGGCGGGCGTCGGCAGCGCTGTTCCGTCATCCGCGCACGAAGCTCAGCCTGACCCTCGCCGGACCGCTGGGCTGGATCGTCCTGGTCTACCTCGTCTCGCTCGTCTTGCTGCTCGCGAACTCATTCTGGCGTCTGGATCCGCTGACGACGCGCATCCAGCATCGGTTCAACGACTTCAGCACGTACAAGACGGTGTTCTGGTCGACCACGACCTACTACCACATCACCCTGCGGACCGTCGGGATGGCCGTCGCGGTGACGATCGCGGATCTCTTCTTCGCGTTCCCCTTCGCCTATCACGCCGCGCGGGTCGCCGAGCCGAAAGTCCGTGTCCGACTACTACTGGCCGTCACGATCCCGCTGTGGGCGAATTACCTCATCCGCGTGTTCGCGTGGAAGACACTCTTGGAGGGCGGCGGTCCGATCCATGAGGTGCTCGGCCACATCGGGGTGGATCTCACCGGCTCGAACATCGCGGTCTGGATCACGTTCTGCTACTTGTGGTTCCCGTTCGCGGTCCTGCCGATCTACGCCTCATTGGAGCGGGTACCCGGCTCATTCATCGAAGCGTCGAGCGACCTTGGTGCGCGGGCAGGGACGACTTTCCGGAAGGTAGTTTGGCCACTCGCGATCCCGGGGGTGGTTGCCGGATCCGTCTTCACGTTTTCCCTCACCATGGGTGACTACCTGACGGCCACCCTTGTCGGCAAGGGGCTCTTCCTCGGCAACGCGATCTTCGCGCTCACCGGCACGCTGAACAACCGACCTCTCGCTGCGACGATCGCGGTGATCCCGATCGTGATCGTGGCGATCTACCTGATCCTCGCCCGTCGGACGGGCGCGTTCGAGGCGCTGTAGATGGAGTCAAAGGGCGTCCGCGTGCTGACCCGCGTCTGGACGTGGTTCGTTCTGGCGTTCCTCTACATCCCGCTGATCGTGGTCGGGATCTACGCGTTCAACAAGGATCGGATCCCGTCCTTCCCCCCCGATCTGTTCACGCTTCACTGGTTCCGGGTCGTCTTGAGTGATCCGACCGTGGCGCCGTACATTCGGGCTGCGTTCGGCAACTCCCTGGAGGCCGCGCTCTTCGCGACGCTCCTGGCCCTCGCCCTCGGAACCCTCGCCGCATTCGCGATCCACCGATACCGCTTCTTCGGGCGGGGGGCCATCTCGTTCGTCTTCGTCCTCCCGATCGCGCTGCCGGGGATCGTGACCGCGCTCGCTCTCTCCTCGATGGTCGACGCCGTGCCCTTCATCCGGTTCGGCATGCCCGCGATCATCGTCGGACACGCGACCTTCTGCGTCGTCGTGATCTTCAACAACGCGATCGCGCGGTTGCGCCGGAGTTCACCCTCGATCATCGAGGCGTCGATGGACCTCGGCGCGGACGGGGTCCAGACGTTCCGGTACGTAACACTCCCGACGATGCGGACCGCCCTCATGGCGGGAGGTCTGCTCGCGTTCGGCCTGTCGTTCGACGAGATCGTCGTGACGCTGTACCTCGCGGGAACGAAGCAGACCTTGCCGCTATGGATCTACAACAACATCCAGCGACCCGTGAACCTCGGGGCTGTCTACGTCGTCGGCCTCCTCGTGATCCTGATCTCGATCGTGCCGGTGTACCTGGCTTTGCGGCTCACGGGGGAGACGGCGACGCCGTCCCGGATGGGGGGTGGCACCGCGCTCGGGGATGGACCGGGGGCTCCCTAGAGGTACTGCCCGCCGCGCTGCGGCGGCTCCTGCTCCAGGCCCTTGTCGGGTTGCGGGTTCTGCGCCAGGAGCCCGCGGCGGCGCAGCTCGTCGAACTGAGCCCGCGCCGCGGCCTGCTGCGAGAACATCGCCGCCTGGATCCCGTGGAACAGACCCTCGAGCCACCCGACGAGCTGGGCCTGAGCGACGCGGAGCTCCGACTCGGTCGGCACGCCCTCCATCGATGGCGCCAGGGACCCGAGCTCCTCGCGCAGATCCTCGGACAGCACGTCGCGCAGCTCGCCGACCGCGCGACCGTAGATGTCCGCGAGACGCTTGCGGCCGGGCTCGTCGAGCGAGGTCTGTCGTGTCTCCTCGAGCAGCTCCCTGACCATGCTCGCGATGCGCAGGAGCTTCGCGGGTTCGGTGATCGTGTCCTCGCTGGGGCCATCGCCCTGCTCGACGGCGGCCTCCACGGGGATCGCCTGCACGACGCCGGGGGCGGGCGCGCCGCCCATCGGCTGCTCGGTCGGGTCCTGGCTCATGGAACCAACCTAGCAGCAGCGGCCCGCTCGGCCATCGGACGGTTCGTCAGGGTTCGGATCGAGTGTTGGCGAGGCCCTGGAGGAAGAGGGCCTCGCCGACCACCATGCGCTCAAGATCGTGAAGGTCGACGCTTTCGTCGATCGAGTGGACGTTCGACCGGTGATCGCTCGCGCCCCAGATCAGGACCTCGATGCCGGGGAACGTCTCGGCCAGCAGCGGCACGAGCGGGATCGATCCACCCGAGCCCATCTCGGCGACCCTATGGTCGAAGGCGGTTGCGAGGGCCGACGTCGCCGCACGGTAGGCGGCCGTGGACGCATCGACGATGTATCCCGCCCCGGGCTCCTGGGCCTCGACCGACACGCGGACGCCCCATGGGGCTGCGGCCCGCAGGTGCGCGGTCACCTTGTCGACGGCGCCGCGGTAGTCCTCACCCGGAGCCATCCGGAGACCCACCACGGCGCGCGCGGTCGGCACGATCTGGTTCGCGACCTCGTCCACCCGTGGCGCTTCGAAGGCGAGGATGTTGATCGCCGGTTTCGAGAGCGTGCGGTCGGCGATCGTCCCCGTCCCGAGCAGCTGGATCTCGGGGAACACGCCGGACTCGTCCCGGAACTCGTCCTCCGGGACCTGCGTTCCCGGCCATCCGAACCCATGCAGGCCATCCACGGTGATCTCACCGGCCTCGTCGTGCAGCGAGGCGAGCATCCGGCTGAGCGCCATGACCGCGTCGGGCAGCGGTCCACCGAAGACCCCGCTGTGCTGCGGGATCGGCAGGACGTCGACCCGCACGACGAGGTGGGTCGCCCCCCGGATGCTCGTCCCGATCGTCGGTACCCCGGTGCGGTAGTTGCCCCCGTCCGCGATCACCGCGACGTCGCTCCGGAGCAGATCACCGTGGCCGCGCACGAGGTCGGGGAGGTGCTCGGTCGAACATTCCTCCTCGCCCTCGACGATCACCTTGACGGCGCAGGGGAGCGCGCCAGCCGTGCGGAGCGCGCGGAGAGCCGCCGCGTGGATCGCGATGCCGCACTTGTCGTCCGCGCTGCCGCGGCCGAACAACCGCCCGTCGCGGAGCGTTGGGCTGAACGGAGGGGTCGTCCACGCGTCCGGATCCGCGGCCGGCTGCACGTCGTGGTGCGCGTACAGGAGCGCGGTGGGCGCTCCTGGGTCGGCGTCGACGCCGGAGTCGCGGAGGATGTCGCGCGTCCGCTCGGCGCTCGCCCTGACGTTCGCCGGGTCGTAGCCCTCGTAGCCGACGGACGGGATCGCCACCAAGCTCGAGAGCTCGTCGATCACGCGAGGCATGTCGTCGTGGATCGTGCGTCGAAGCGTGTCGGTGTCCATGGCGCCGGAGGCTACCGCGTCGTCAGGGAGCGAGGCGCTCGGCGCGCCATCCGCTCGGCGAGGCCGGATCGCGCCGGTACCGGAACCGGTCGTGGAGCCGGAAGGGCCGGCCCTGCCAGAACTCGATCGTGTCCGGCGCGAGGCGGTAGCCGCCCCAGTAGGGCGGCCGCGACACCTCCGCTCCACGGAACCGTTCCTTCTCCGCGGCGACCCGGCGTTCGAGCTCGTCGCGATCGGCGAGCACCGCGCTCTGGGGCGACGCCCTCGCGCCGATCTTCGCTCCGCGGGGCCGCGTGGCGAAGTACGCGTCGGCCTCATCGTCGGCGACGCGCTCGACGTCGCCCGTCACGGACACCTGTCGATCGAGCTCCCGCCACAGGACGACCAGCGCCGCGTGCGGATTCTCGGCGAGCTGCCGGCCCTTCTGGCTCTCGTGGTTCGTGTAGAAGACGAACCCGCGTTCGTCGGCCGCGCGCAGCAAGACGTGCCGCACGGACGGCCGCGCCTCCGCGTCCGCGGTGGCCAGCGCCACCGCGTTCGGCAACGCGATCCCGGCCGCCTCGGCATCCGCCAGCCAGGCGAGGAACTGCGCGATCGGATCGTCCAGGAGATCGGAGCGATCCAGCGCCCGGTGCTCGTGCGAGGCCTCGCCCTCGATCCGGTCGGCCGGCGGCATGGCTACGACGAGGAGCCGGCGTCGGCGCGCGCGATGAGGGCCGCGATCTTGCCGAGCCAGCCGTCCACGGCCACGGCCGCCGCCGCCACGCCCAGGTAGAGGAGGCCGACCCAGACGGCGTTCATCAGGACCTTGGGGTATCCGAGGCGGATCACGTCGACGAAGGGGTACGCGTAGTAGTCGGCGATCGCCCCGCGGGTCAGGGCGAAAACGAACCAGGCGACGGGGAACAGGAGCGAGAGCCACATGATCCGACGGGACGTGCGACATCGTGGCCCGAAGACGATCCAGGTCCCCACGGCCAGGACCGGGACCACGGTGTGCACGGTCACGTCGCCGACGAGCGCCCAGCTCTCCAGGTCGAAGAGCGAGCGGAGGGCCGCGTGGTAGACGACGCCGGTGATCGTGATCGCCACGATCCCGATCAGCCGGAAGGTGTCGAACGTCGACGACGTCCGGCCGGGGTCGATCGCGAGCAGGAGACAGGTGATGCCCACGATCAGGTTCGATTGGATCGTGAAGAAACAGAACACGTTGAACACGCGTCCGGCCGCGGTCGTGAAGAACCCACCGGTCGTGGTCGCCGCCACGGCGACGTTGACGACGATCCCGAAGGCGACGGCCGCCGCCGTGAGCCCGAACCACCATCGAGCCTTCGCGGTGTCCATCCGCGAGGACCCTATCCCAGGCCCTCATCGTGCGCGACGGTCTCTGTCGCGAAGGCTGACGGCCGATGAGTTCCTCCACACGCCGCGGTCTCACCTTCGACCGGTCGAGGAAGGAGGACCGTGATGCCGCACGAGCCAACCGTCGGGGAGACTCGGGTCCTGTTGAGCGGTCTCGGCATGGGTGAGTCGCCGCGGTGGCTCGACGGCCGCCTCTGGTTCTCCGATTGGGGAACCAACCAGATCGTGGCGGTCGACCTCGACGGGAACAGCGAGGTCATCGGG
>JBKOZW010000138.1:0-14375 GCA_046726095.1 Actinomycetota bacterium | reverse complement strand
TCGCTCGTCCAGGTGCCCACGACGCGACCACCGTACGCGACGGTCGGCGCGATCCACCCGTTGATCTTGCGGAAGACGTCGGGGCGGTGGTCCGCCGGCACCAGGTGCTCGATGTCGCGCGCGGCGGCCAGCACGTACTGGTCGAAGGCGGGCAGCAGGCGGACGTCCCTGTTGGGGCGCTGGCGCCGGAGGGCCTCGACGTCCGCGGCGAGCATCAGGTGCGGCTGCCCGTCGACATCGACCTCGACGACCTCCTCCCCGAGGTGCGCGAACCAGGGCTTGACCTTGCCGACCGTCTGACGGGCCCACCAGTACGCCACGTCCTTCATGGTCGCCGGGCCGTGCGCGTGCAGGTACGAACGGACGAGCGCGGCGCCTCCCTCGATCGGATCGGGCGGCGGAGTCCACGACTTCAGCCACGTGTCGGGCCGCGTGTACGTCACGCGACCGCCCTGCGGCGGGCCTTGGATCAGGGCGCCGGCGAACGCCGCGGGTTTGAGGAGCTCACCCCATCCCGAACCGAGTCGGGCGCTCACGCCCTTGGACCGCACCCGCTTCAAGACCTCCGCGCCGAGCTCCTCCCGGGTGAGGATGCGATCGGCGAGGATCTCGCCGATCGCGTCTCGCACCTGCTCGATCTCGCTGGCCGTGACCCCGAAGTAGCGCTGATACGCGGGCTGCGCCCAGGTGCGGAGCGTCGACATCGTGGCGATGACCGCCGGCAGCTCGTCGGGGTCGAGCAGATGGAGCGTCCCGCGCATCGCCCATGTCTTGACGATCGTGCGGTCGCGCCAGAGTGCGCGGTCGACCTCCCCGCGGCGCGGTGCTGCCCGTCGCTGCGCGACTGCCAGCCCCGCCGCCGAGTGCACCTGCGCCTGGATCCCGGCCGACCGGCGAACGATCTTCGCAACGGGGTCCGACGACCTGGGCGCCAGAGACTGCCTGGCCATCCGCCAGGCGAGGACCTGCGGCCAGGTCACACGGACCGCTGTGAGCGATGGCGCGATCGGCTTAGCCGAAGTTCTCCCAGAGCCCCATGACGTTGCCTTCGCTGTCTTTGAAGTACCCGAAGGCGCCCATCTCGGGGATCTCGGTCCGCGGCTGGATCGTCTTGCCGCCGCCGGCCTCGACCTTCTTCAGCGACTCATCGATCGAGTCGACCGAGATCGTGATCACGGGCGACGGTGTGTCCGACGTGCGTGTCATGATGCCGCCGTTGATCGCGCCGGGCTCTTTGGGGAGGCGCTGATCGTCGACATCGACCGTCATCGCGGTGGTGTAGGTCATGCCACCGCCCATGTCCGAGTCGCTCAGCTCCCAGTCGAAGACGGAGCCGTAGAACTCCTTCGCCCGTGTCAGATCGTCCACGGGGATCTCGAAATGCACGACCTTGTCCATGCCGGACCTCCCTCGGATCGACTACAAGCCCAACCTAGCGCGTTCCTCGGGAAAGTGGGACTCGGAGGGAGAACGCACAACGAACAATGTAGTTACCGTTGCGCTTCGTGACTTCGGTCGAAGACTCGATCCAGGAAGCCCTCGGGGTTCCCTTCGCGGGTTGGGATTTCTCCTGGCTCGAAGGGCGTTTCGAAGAGGTCGCGCCTCCGTGGAACTACCAGGATCTCGCTCGGGAGGCGACGGCGCGTGATGGCATCGGGCTGGACATCGACACGGGAGGCGGAGAGTTCCTTGCGGCGATGGCACCGCTCGGATGCCGGATGATCGCCACCGAGGGGTTCGGCTCGAACGTCATGATCGCCGAGAAGCATCTCCGTCCCTTGGGGATCCACGTCGTTCACACGACGTCGGCCCCCGACAACGTGAATCAGGCCGGAACCGACCCGTCCGAACACGGATCCTGCCTTCCCTTTGCCGAGGGAGCCTTCGATGTCGTCCTCGATCGGCATTCGTCGTACTGGCCAACGGAGGTCCGGCGGGTGCTCCGCAACGGCGGCCGATTCCTGACCCAACAGCGAAGCGACGCCGGAAGGACCGGAGCCTCATGGCCTGAGCTGTTCGATCGGAAAGAACATCCGGGCGTCGGGTTCGACGCGTCCTTCGCCGTCGCTCAGTTGGACGAAGCGGGATTCGACGTCTTGCGCGCGGACGAAGCGGATACGCCGACCACGTTCTTCGATCTCGCCGCCCTTGTCTACTACCTCCGCGCGATCCCCTGGGCTGTGCCGGATCTCGACCTGGTGAAGGACCGCGAAGCCCTGGAGCGCATCCACGCGGCCATCGAGCACGGCGAACCGCTCGTCGTCCGGGGATCCACCATGCTCCTCGATACCCGAGCGACGTGATGGTCCAGGGCCCTCCCGCAGCGATCACGTCACTTCGAGGATCGCCTTCTCGAAGACCGGGATCGCGCGCTCGACCATCTCGTCGGTCGCGGTGATCGACAACCGGAAGTAGCCGGGCATCTCGAACATGTCACCCGACATCGCGAGCACCTTGTCCTGCGCGAGTCGCCGGACGAAGGCGGCCTGGTCCTGGATCGGCGAGCGCACCAGTAGGTAGAACGTCGCCTCCGGCGTGTGCACGTGGTAGCCGGCCGCGCGGAGCGCCGCAAGGAGCCGGTCGCGGCGCCGTTGCAGATGCTCCATGTCGACCGTGATGTGCAACAGATCCGGCAGCGCGTACTGCATCAGGGCGTCGGGAGCCGCGTTCGCGGTCGCCAGGGTCGTGGCGAGCGCCGCGCGGCGGAGCGCTTCCCGGTCGGGCATCGTGGGCGGCAGCGCCAGGTAGCCCATGCGCTGCGCCGGCGCGAGCGCGCTCTTGCTGAACGTGTGCACGACCAGCGTGCGCGCGTAGTGGCTCGCCGGCGAGCGCATCACGTTCCCATCGAACAGGATCTTGCTGTACGACTCGTCCGAGAGCAGGTACACCGCGCGACCGATCGCCTCCGAGTGGTTCTCGAGGATCCCCGCGAGGCTCGCGAGCGTCTCGTCCGGGTAGATCAGGCCCGTCGGGTTGTTCGGGGTGTTGATCAGCACCATCCGCGTCCGCGGCGTAAGCGCGCCGGCGATGCCCGCGACGTCCAGGTCCCAGGTCGACTCGTCCACGCGAACCCGGACCGGCGTTGCGTCCGCGCCCAGGATCATAGCTTCGTAGAAGAACCACGGCGGGCTGACGAACACGACCTCGTCGCCGGGATCGAGCACGGTCGCCATCGCGTGCGTCATCGCGGCGTGCGCGCCGCGGGTGAGGACGATGTCGTCCGCTTCGAAGTCGATGCCGATCTCTTCGCTCAGATCGCTCGCGGCTGCTCCGATCGCTCGCTGATCGGGGAAGCCGTACGCGAACCAGCGTCGGTTCTGCGGCACGATCCACTTCTGAAGCGTCTCGACGTACCCGGGGAGAGCGGGAACCTCGGGGTTGCCCGCCATGAAGTCGCAGGTGTCGGGATCCTCGAACAACGGCCCAACCTGCATGATCCCTCGGAGGAACGGCTCGAGCGCGGCCTGGATGCGCATCTGCCGTTCGGCGACCGCCATGCAGCCGACCGTAAGCGAGCCCGTCGGTTCCGTCTACTCGCCGTCGAGCACGGCGACGATCTTCGCGAGGGCGTCGGCGAGCTCCTCCTCGATCCCGTTCCGCAGCAGATACGCCAGCCCGGCCGTCTCGCGGACCAATCGGTAGCCCTCGAGACGCCCGTCCAGATCGTCGATCGGTCCGCGGAGTTGGACGTACTCGGTGATCACGGAGGGACCGGATCCGCCAGCGAGGTGCAGCTGGGCCACGAGATCGAGCACCGGATCCGCAACGCAGGCATCCTCCCAATCGAGGAGCGCGCTGAGTCGGCCTGAACTGACGAGCATGTTCCCGAACCACGCGTCGCCGTGACAGACGACCGGCGTTCGTCCGTGGAGGACCTCGGAGCTCCGAGCCCAGCGACCCTCGAGAGCGTCGCGCTGAGCACGCGGGAGTCGTTCGCGGAGCCAGGGAGTCGTTTCCCCGTCGAGACGCCTGATCTCTCGAAGTGGATCCAGGTCCAGCAACGCATCCCGAGGGAACGCCGACGTCGGGACGCTATGCAACGCGCCGAGCGCTTCCGCGATCTGCGTCACGATCGTCGGGTGGTGTTGGGCATCGTCGGCCGTCATCGGACGGCCGGGGAGACGCGGTGCGATCGACGCACCGTGCGGGATGTCTCCCCCAGCCGGCACGAGCCGGATCGGACCCGGAACCTCGATCGGCAAACGCCCCTCCAAGGCCCGAAGGACGGCTGCTTCGCTTGCGTGCCTCGAGCCGGCTTGGGCGGTGCGGGCGACGCGAACGACGGTTCCCCCGAACCTGACGACCACGTTGGAGAAGCCGACATCGAGGATGAACGGTTCCGCATCGCGATCCTCTGGCGCGAGGTAAGGCCTCAGCCCCTCGATCAACTCGCCATGGAGATCTTTCATCTGCCAGCGGTTCGGCTCGGATCGACGTTGCAGGCGTCTTGCCCGAGCCAGGCGCCGAACCGCTCACGGTGTCGAGCGACGAAGCGATACGCGCGCTCGGTCGCGTCCGGGAACGTTCCGGCGATCGTCGCGGGCACCCGGCCGCCCGGAAGGATCTCCAGCAGCTTGCGTGTCGCTTCGCCACCGGACCAGACGCGCCCGTCGCCGCCGACGACGTGCATCGCATCGATCCGAGCGTCGGCGGAGAGCGCATGGAGCAGCCGCTGCCCCTTCGCGCCCTGGATCGACGCGAAGGAGAGCGCTCCTGGCGAGTCCCACCTCTTGAGGCGTTCGGCCGACCATCGACAGAAGCCGCAGTCCGCGTCGTACAGGACCACGATCTTCGCCTGCTCCCGCACATCACCAGGCTATCGATGCGCATGGCGCAACACCCTGGGGGTTTGACAGTGGAGAACCGACCGGGAAACCTAGTGATGCAACGTTCGTTCGCGACCAAGAGAGGGGCCCGCGATGAAGGTTCGATCGTTCGTAGCAGCCGTCGGCGTCATGGCGCTGATCGCCTCGTTCCCCGGATACTCGCTCGCGGGGACCAACGAGGCCAGCGATCCTCGCGCCTCACGTCACATCGAAACGTCGCTGAAGGGGTTCACTCCCGCCGTCGCCGCCTCGGCTCGGCTGTCCCGCTACTACGTGGTCATGAAGGCCCCATCGGTCGCGCAGCGGGTTCGGCAGGATCGGACCATGTCGGCCTCTCTCGAGCGCCGGTCGCGTGCCGCCGCGCTCGCATCCCAGGCGGGGGCGATCGACCAGGCGCGCTCGCTGGGCGGGCACGTCCTGTTCCGCTACGGAACCCTCGTCAACGCGTTCTCGGCGGTGTTGACGCCGATCGCCGCGCAGAAGCTCTCCGTTCGCGCGGACGTGGCCTCGGTCCAGCCCGTCTCCATCGTGAAGCTCCACAACTCCACGAGCGTGCCGTTCATCGGCGCCCCCAAGGTGTGGCAGAAGTTCGGGGCGCGGGGTCAGGGCATGACGCTGGCGCTCGTCGACACCGGGATCGACTACACCCACGCGGACTTCGGCGGATCGGGCGACCCGGCCGACTATGCGGACAACGATCCCAACGTCGTCGAGCCCAACACGTTCCCGACGAACAAGGTCATCGGCGGGTACGACTTCGTGGGGTCCAACTACGACGTCCTCGACGACGACTCGTCGAACGACATCCCACGTCCCGACTTCGACCCGCTGGACCGCGACGGGCACGGCACCCACACCGGTGGCACCTGTTGCGGGATCGGGGTGCCCGGAAAGATCGGGCCCGGTGTGGCGCCCAAGGTCAAGATCCTCGCCTACAAGGTGTGGGACGTCGGCAACTCCACCGACGACGTCCTGGTGGCTGCTTACGAGCGCGCCGTCGACCCGAACCAGGACGGCGACACGAGCGACCGCGCGGATGTCCTCTCGTTCTCGGGAGGCGTCGACTACGGCACGCTGAACTCCGTCGAGGCGGTCGCCGCACAGCGCGTCGTCGACCTCGGCACGGTCTTCGTCGCGTCCGCCGGGAACTCGGGCAACCAGCCCGCGGGGGGCTCCGCGTACATCACCGGGACGCCGGCCAACGCCCGCGGCGTGATCTCGGTCGCAGCCTCGATCGACCAGTTCGTGGCGCAGACCCTCACGATCGACGACCCGCCGACGGAGCTGCCCGACAACGGGATCATCGTGCGGCAGGACTGGTCCGGACCGCTCGACACCGACCTCACCGATCTGGTGATCGACGGTCGGGAGTTCGATGAGCCCGCCGATCCCGCGAACCCGGCGCCGTCCGACCAGATGTTCTGCGCCGACGTACCCGGCGCCGACTTCGCCGGCCACATCGCGCTGATCTTCAAGGGCTCGACGGGATCCGGCGACTGCGACGGAACCACCAAGGTCTTCTTCGCCCAGGAGGCCGGCGCCAGCGCCGTGATCCTGTGGAACGGGTTCGGTGGCTTCCCGTTCGGGCTCGGGCCCGGGGAGCACGCGGACGAGGTGACGATCCCCGCGGTGATGCTGAGCGGGGACGACTCAGAGACGCTCGGGGACACCGTCAGCCCCGACGCCGCGAACGGCAACTTCAACACCGTCGAGACCACCGTCACGATCCACGCCGAAGCGGCGGTGATCCCTGGCTTCGAGGACTCGATGACCGACTTCACATCCGAGGGTCCGGCCAGGATCACGAACGACCTGAAGCCCGATGTCTCGGCGCCCGGGGCGGACATCACCTCCGCGGGCGTGGGGACGGGCGACGATGCGGCCGTCCTGTCCGGAACAAGCATGGCGGCGCCGCACGTGTCCGGCTCGGCCGTGTTGCTGCGACAGATCCATCCCAAGTGGAGCCCGGCGCAGATCAAGGCGCTGATCATGGACCAGGCGACGCGGGCGATGAAGAACAACGACCTGTCGGAGCCCGTGCCCGCGACCGTGATGGGAGCCGGACGGATCCGCGTCTTCCGATCCGCGACCGCGCGCTCGCTCGCGTGGCCGGGCAGCCTGTCCTTCGGGTTGAAGTACCTGGAGGGGACAGAGTCCCTGACTCGGTCCTTCCAGGTCAAGAACTACGACGGCGTGTCGCACACGTACAGTGCGTCCGCGGGCGACCGGTACTCCGACTTCGATCCGGGCATGACGGGCCTGGCGCTCTCCCTCAACGGAACGACGTTCTCGGCGACGAAGTCGTTCACGCTGGCACCGGGGGGCGAGAGGAAGGTGTGGCTACGGCTGACCCTTGACCCGTCCTTCATCAGCGAGGCCGAGCAGGAGTTCGGCTGGTACTACTTCCACCCCAACATGGACGGCACGGTCTCGATCCAGCAGAACGGACCGCACGCAAACGTCCTCCAGCTCGCGTGGCACGTCTCGCCGCTGGCGGCGTCGGCGGACTCGCTGTCCGAGTCGTCGCTGGACCTGACCGGTGGACCCACCGAGATGACGCTCGTCAACGCCGGCGCCGGGACCTCCCACGGCGACCTCTATCTCCTCGGCGCCTCCGACCCGGTCGGGAGCACCGGCGAAGAGGACGTCGTGGCGATCGGTGCCCGGTCGTTCACGGGATCGACGGTCGACGGCAACCCCGAAGGCCTGCCCACGGGCACGGACCCGCTCGGGGAACTGGACTGGGTCTCGTTCCTGGAGAACGACGACGCGCCCACGGAACCCGTCGAGTTCGTGGTCCAGGGAGCGGGGGTGCGGAACACGACCGAGACCCTGGAGATCGACGTCAAGGTCGACGTGGGTGCCGACGGAGTGTTCGCCGACGATACGCTCCAGGCGGACTTCCTGATCGTGAAGCCGCCGGGCGCCGGAGGCAACGTCGTCGTGTACGACCTCTCCCTCGGCGACCCGTTCAACAACCCGGTGGCGAACTACTTCGCGGACTACTCCGTCTACAACACGAACCTGACGGGATTGGTCGTGGATGCGGGCGCGATCGGGCTGTCGGATGGCACCCCGACGCTGTCGTACCAGGTGACGTCGTGCACCGGTCGTTTCTCGGGCGATGTGCCCGGCCAGTTCTGCGACACGGCGGGGGACTTCGACAGCGATGCCGGGACGTACGTCCCCATGCTGAACGCGATCGACCCCGCCTTGCAGATCGACCCCCTGGTCTGTCAGGGCTTCTTCGGCGGCGGTGACTGCGACGACACCACACCGATCGTGGTGTCGATCGGCTCGGCGGCCTCGGGTGACGACCCGTCGATCCTGGCGGTGTTCCCGAACAACGCGCCGTCGCGGACGCCGACGATCGTCGAGACGCTGACGTAGTCGGATCGAGCGAGGGGGACGCCGGAAGGCGTCCCCTCGCTCGACCTCCTCGCTCGACCTCTCGGGAGAAGTCCTCAGTCGCCTTCGCCGCTCCCGCCGGGCAGGGCTCGCGCGAACCGATCGATGGCGGCGGCGAGCCGCTGCCCGTCGCCCGTCGAGATCTTCCCGTGCTTGAGGTCGTCGCTGATCTTGCCCTTGAGCTCGTCGAGCTTCTCGAGGGACTCGCTCGGCTCGCCCGCATGCTCGAGGACGTCGCTCACGGTCTTCTCCACCTCGTCGGCCAGATGCTTGTCGATCGCGTGGCTCGTCTCCATCTGCCGCGCGAGCGATACGAGGGCATCACCGGCCTCCGAAGGCGTCAACGGGATGGCCTGCGACTCGGTCGGCGAGGTGGAAGCCGAGGCGGACACCGACGACCCCTGCGCCGATGGAGATCTCTGCGCGCGACCCGGTGGGTCGTTCGTCAGCGCCCTCGCGGCCAGGAAGAGCGACAGGAGGATCACGGCGGCCGCGAGCGCGAAGACCCACCACGGCGGCATCCGTCGCTCGCCGAGCGTCGCGGCGCGGCGCGGGAGAACGGCCGTGTCGTCCCTCTCATCCAAGGGGACGGTCGCGACCGCCGGCGCGTCGGCGGGGGCGGCTTCCAGAGCAGCCCGGACCTCGTCGGCCGTCTGTGGTCGGTCGGCGGGATCCTTCCGGAGGAGCGCGTCCACGAGCGACGCCAGCTCGGGCGCGATCCCGGCATCCAACGCATCCAGGCGGACCGGCTCCGTGTGCACGTGCTGATACGTCAGCGCGACCGGATCATCGCCCTGGAAAGGCCGCCGGCCGGCGAGCATCTCGTACAGCACGCACCCCAACGAGTAGAGATCCGACCGGGCGTCGACCCGCCCGCCCGTCGCCTGCTCCGGGGACACGTAGGCGGCCGAGCCGAAGGCCTGCCCGGTCATCGTGAGCGTCATGTCGCCCCGCTCGAGCCGTGCGATACCGAAGTCACCGACCTTCGGTTGGTCCGACGCCGTCAAGAAGATGTTCGAGGGCTTGATGTCACGGTGGATCACGCCCTGGTGATGGGCGGCGGCCAGACCGGCCGCGATCCCGGCGCCGATCGCGCGAGCGCGATCGGGTGGGAGGCGCCCGCTCCTGCGGAGCTCGTTGCTGAGGGTCGTCCCCTCGATCAGCTCCATCACGAGGTACGGCTCCGTCTCGTCACCCGCGTCGAAGACGGCGACGACGTTCGGGGAGCTGATCCTCGCCAGCGCCCGAGCCTCGCGCAGGAACCGAGCGCGAGCAGCTTCGTCCTCATCGAGAGCCGTCGGCAGTCGCTTCAGCGCGACACGCCGGTCCAGGACGGTGTCCGTCGCAACGAACACCTCACCCATCCCGCCGTTGCCGAGGGAGCGCTCGAGCCGGTAGCGCCCGGCGACCGTCGCATGGGTCGAGCCGACCGGCCCTTGGGGGATCAGGTCCTCACGGCCCATCCCCCGACCCTAGCCTGTCACGCCACGAGGGGCGTGGGCGTCGCTCCCCTCAGCCTTCGGCGGTCGTCCCGGATCCCGGCGACGAGGTCGGCAGCTGCGCGCAGAGATCGGCCAGCATCCGATCCGTCTTGGTCTTGCTCCCTGTCGATCGCCACAACCGCATCGAAGCTTCGACCGGCACGACCTCGCCGTTCCGGAGGATGACGTGGATCTGCCGGCCGAACAGCGCCGGGTACTCGACGATCGTTTTCCAGTACCGGATGGCGGGTCGGCCGACCTCGAACCCCTGAACCTCGGCCCACCCGAGTCGCCAGGTGCGAAGGGAGTTCCGGATGAACACCCCGCCTTCGTTCGCGACGATCTTCTCGTCGGCCATGCGGATGGCGAACAGCAACCCCAGCGCGCCTATCAGGATCGGGGCGAAGATCTGCCGGCCCGAGGATCCCACGGCTTCCTGGACGAAGAAGGATGACCAGAAGATCGAGAAGCCGAGCAAGTAGGTTCTTGCCCACGCGGGCGGGCGGATCAGCACCTCACGGTTCATCCCATCATCATCGCCGTAGGGGACCGATGAACCTCCTCGACTCCTTCACGAGCCCTTCACATCTCGGCCGCAACGTGGAGTCAGACGCGAGACAAGGAGGTCGAGATGCGTCGAGGAGTTGCGATCGTCGCCCTGTTGTTCGTGATCCTGGCCGGTGTCGGGATCGGCGTGACCGCGTACAACGCGGGCAAGGACACGGGCCAGACCCAGGCGCTGGAGCAGGTGCAGACCGCCCAGCAGAACGGGCAGGAGGTCCAGGTCGTCCACGTGGTGAGCGACCGCGATCACTTCTTCCCCGGGTTCTTCCTGTTCCCACTGTTCTTCTTCTTCCTGATCTTCTTCGTGATCGGAGGGATCTTCCGAGGAGCGGGCCGCTGGGGCGGGACCCATCACGGACCGGGCCCATGGAACGAAGAGGGCCGCAGGCGGTTCGAGGAGAAGGCGAACGAGTGGCACGCGAAGCAGCACGAGGAGGCGCCGCCGGCGCCGCCCGGGGCGGCGCCGACGAGCACCTGAGATCCGACCGGGGGGAGGCACCGCGAGTTGCCTCCGCCCCTCCCCCGCGAGAGGCTCGGATGCGATGCAGCGGATCCTGGTCGTTGAGGACGACATGCAGATCTCGCGCACCCTGCGCGACTACCTGGAAGTCGCCGGTTACGACGTGACCGTCGTGGGGGACGGCTCCGCCGCGCTCTCGAGCTTTCGGGGCGACCACCCGGACCTGCTGGTCCTCGACCTGGGCCTGCCGAGTGTCGACGGGCTCGACGTGGCGCGCGAGGTCCGGCGGGCATCGACCACGCCGATCATCATGCTCACGGCGCGCGGCGAGGAGTCCGACCGGATCGTCGGCCTCGAGCTCGGCGCGGACGATTACCTGGTCAAGCCGTTCAGCCCGAAGGAGCTCGTGGCCCGGGTGCGCGCGGTCTTGCGGCGAACGAGCGGCGCATCCGCGGGCGCCGGGATCCTCCGCGCGAGCGACGTGGAGGTCGATCTGACCAAGATGCGAACCCGCGTCGGCGGTCGCGGCGTCGATCTGACGCCGACCGAGTTCCATCTGTTGGCCACGCTGGTCCGCGAGCCCGGGCGGGTCTTCACGCGCGGTCAGCTCCAGGACGCGCTGCATGGCGTGGCGATCGATTCGTACGACCGGGCGATCGACGCGCACGTCAAGAACCTCCGCCGCAAGATCGAGCCCCAGCCGGGAAGGCCGCGCTACGTCCTGACCGTCCACGGTGTCGGGTACCGGTTCACCGATGCCTGATCGGCATGGTCCGCCCTGGGGCGAGGGGCCACCTCCGTGGGTCGGACGAGGCGGCTTCGGGCCGCCGTCCGGACAGCGCTTCCGGCGCGGCGCGTTCTTCGCGCTGATCCTGCTCGTCCTGCTGGTCTCGGCGCTCGCCACCATCGTCACCAGGATCGCCGGCGGGCAGCCACCGCACCGCGGCGTGACCGTCCTTATCACGGTCGTCGTCCTGCTCGGCATCTTCGCGATCGCCCGCTGGCTGTGGCGGGGCGCGCGGTCGGTCGGCGCGTTGATGGACGCGGCCGATCGGGTCGCCGGCGGCGACTACACCACACGGGTCGGCGAGGTGCCGGCGGGTCAGCTGGATCGACTCGCCGCGTCGTTCGACCAGATGACCGAGGGGTTACAGACGAACGAGCAACGCCGGCGCGAGCTCCTGGCCGACGTCGCGCACGAGCTCCGGACGCCGCTGCAGGCGATCCGCGGATCCGTCGAAGGGATGCTGGATGGGCTCTACCCGGCGGACGCCGACCACCTGCGGCCGGTCCTCGAGCGCACCGAGCTCATGGTTCGGCTGCTCGACGACCTGCGGACGCTCTC
Organism: Actinomycetota bacterium; assembly: GCA_046726095.1. Taxonomy (GTDB): domain Bacteria; phylum Actinomycetota; class UBA4738; order UBA4738; family HRBIN12; genus AC-51. The sequence goes on along the minus strand of JBKOZW010000138.1, from coordinate 2,291 downwards.
GATGGCCGAGGCCGGCGTCCTCGAGCTGCATCGCGAATCGGTCGACCCGCGCGCGATCGCCGAGGACAGCGCGAAGGCGTTCCGCGAGTCCGCGGACCGCCGCAGCGTCTCGCTCGGGGTCGCCGTCTCGCCGGATGCGCCGGCCACGATCGAAGCCGATCCCGTCCGGCTCGACGAGATCGTGGCGAACCTGCTGACGAACGCCGTGCGCCATGCGGAGCGAGAGGTCGTCATCCGAGTCGAGCCGGACGGGCCCCGTGGGATCAGCTTCGAGGTCGAGGACGACGGTCCGGGCATCCCGCCCGACCAGCTCCCGAACGTCTTCGACCGGTTCGTGACCTCGGCCGATGCCCGTGGGACCGGCCTCGGCCTCGCCATCGCCAAGCGGCTGGTCGAGGCGCACGGCGGGACGATCGAGGCGACGTCGCCGCCGACGGGCGGGACGCGCGTCCGCTTCCGGATCCCCGGCTAGAAGCCGTACCGGGTCGCCGAGAACGACTCGCAGCGTCGGTACGCGAAGATCGTGGCCCAGGTAGCGAACGTGCACCGTCATCGCCGGCAACACTCCGGCGTACTGTTCGCCCGTGAACGAGGACGCGATCCGCCGCATCGCCGATCGATTGGGCCCGGGCGTGATCGAGGAGATCGCCGGGCTCCCCGGGGCGGACATCACGACCCTGATGCTCGAGATCGCGCGACGCAGGGCGGAGACGGTCGACGCCGCCCGCGTGCTTCGGCGGTACGAGTCGGATCGGTTCGTACGCCCCGGGGCGATAGACATCGACGTGATCCACCGTGTCGAAGCGGCCCTGTTCGCCGAGCTCCCCGACGATTTCGGATCCATGACCTTGTCTCCGGTCGTGCCGCTGGGGACGCATCGGCTGGGTGGCGTCGATCAATCACGCGTCGTCTCGACGGTGCGATCGAACGAGGTCGTCGCCGACCCGACGAACGGGCTCGCGCTCGAAGCCGCGGTCCGTCGCCGGGAGCTGCTCCGGACCGACGCTCGCTCGTCACACGTCGTGAAGCTCGCAGCGAGTCAGCGCGTCCTCCGCGCGCAACGGTTCGAAGGGGAGGGAGTCTTCTCGCACTTCCAGCTCTTCGGGCTGGTCAGCGCCGGGCGCGACACCGGCGACCTGGGCTTCGAACGAGAGGCGGTCGTCGAGCACATCCGGTTCGCGACCGACATGATCGCGCTCCTGACCGGCTCAGTTGCCGTGGTCGAGTTGACCGACCTCACCGGGAACGGCATGTCGGGTGTGGCGGGTCTCGTACGCGACACGCTCCCCGGCGTGACCGTCGAAGACCGGCCGGACCGAGAGGCCGGACGGGCCTACTACGACCGGATGTGCTTCAAGGTCTACACCTCCGGCGAGGAGCGCTTCGAGATCGCCGATGGCGGTCTGGTGGACTGGACGCAACGACTCGTCCAGAGTCGCAAGGAGCGACTGATGATCAGCGGTCTCGGTGTCGAGCGCCTCGCGATGGTCCTCGCCGGCGACGTCTAGGGACGGCTCCTGCGAGGCCTCGGTCAGGTGCCGACGTACGCCGCGAGGTGCTCGCCGGTGAGGGTGGAGCGGGCGGCGACGAGGTCAGCGGGTGTGCCCTCGAAGACGATCCGGCCGCCGTCATGGCCGGCGCCGGGGCCGAGGTCGATGATCCAGTCGGCGCGCGCCATGACCGCCTGGTGGTGCGCGACGACGATGACCGATTTGCCGGAGTCGACGATCCGATCGAGCAGGCCGAGCAGCTGCTCGACGTCCGCGAGGTGGAGGCCGGTGGTCGGCTCGTCGAGGACGTAGACGCCGCCCTTCTCGGCCATGTGGGTGGCGAGCTTGAGCCGCTGCCGCTCGCCGCCGGAAAGCGTCGTGAGCGGCTGGCCGAGGCTGATGTAGCCCAGACCGACGTCGGCGAGCCGGTCGAGGATGGCGTGGGCGGCCGGCGTGCGCGCCTCGCCGGCGCCGAAGAACCCCTGCGCCTCGGTCACCGACATCGCGAGAACGTCGGCGATGTTCCGGCCGCCCAGCGTGTACTCCAGCACCGACGCTTGGAACCGTTTCCCCTCGCACTCCTCACACGTGGATTCGACAGTGGCCATGACGCCCAGGTCGGTGTAGATGACGCCGGCGCCGTTGCAGGCGGGGCAGGCTCCCTCAGAGTTGGAGCTGAAGAGCGCCGGCTTGACGCCGTTGGCCTTCGCGAACGCCTTGCGGATCGGGTCGAGCAGCCCCGTATACGTCGCCGGGTTGCTCCGGCGCGAGCCGCGGATCGCGCCCTGGTCGACCGACACC